>JAUVLX010000109.1 GCA_030600525.1 Desulfobulbus sp.
ATGAAGGCTATCCTGGCCATGTATCCGGAGTCCACAAGGATTGCGATTAAGGAAAAGATGATAAGGAAAATGGGGATATAATTAAGCAGTGCGTTGGCAGAATCGACCATCCATAGGCCCATGGATCGTATGTACGGATCCTCAAGCAGGCCTGCATCTGGCAGGATACCGGCAATTATTGCTCTGGATTTTGCCAAAAAAGGCCACCAGTATTGCGTTAAGTCATAGCCTTTAACGATAGACAGCTGGTAGATAATAAAAACCGTTGCCACTAGAAAGATAGGCGCAGCAAACCGGTTAAGGACCAACATATCTATTTTTTCTGAAATATTGGCAGATTCTTTTTTTGTTTTTTTGACGCACGTTTCAATGATAGAGCTTGCAAGTCGGTCACGGCAGCCAACCATGTAATCTGCTATCGACATATAATGCTCTTCTTCAAATTCTCTGCATATTCTGCGGGCTGTTTCGAGCTCTTGGCTTGCTGATCCCAGGTTATCGATAACAATGCGTTCTGCCTCGCTATCACCTTCAACGAGTTTCACTGCAAGCCAACGAATGGGGTAGGCTTCGGAAAGTTTTGTTTGGTCGAGTTTTTTTTGCAGACCTTTTATGGCAGGTTCCAGTTTTTCATAGGAAATATGCAGGGGATTGCCTTTTTTCCTGTTCACTGTCGCAAGAATTGCATCGCGCAATTCCTTTTTTCCCCTACTTTTACGGCCTACAGTAGGAATTACATCCACACCTATTCTGTGCTGCAATTTCCCTATATCAATTTTCAGCCCGTTTCGTTTGGCAACATCCATCATGTTGAGTGCCATGACTACGGGAAAACCCATTTCCAGAATTTGAAAGGTAAAATAGAGGCTTCGTTTCAACGAAGAAGCATCGACCACATTGACAATGACATCGGGTTTCTCTGTTACAAGAAAATCACGAGTTACACGTTCCTCAAGTGAAAAAGAAGTAAGGCTGTAGGTCCCCGGAAGGTCAACTGTCTCAACTTTGACGCCTTCATAAGTGTAAAAACCGGTTTTTTTATCAACGGTAACGCCAGGATAATTGGCTACGTGCTGGTTGGCTCCAGTTAGCATGTTAAATGTAGTTGATTTACCGGCATTTTGCTGGCCGGCGAGGCCTATCAAGAGCTTTTTATTCTTTTCCATTAGTATTGTGACAGCAGGGAATGAATGCGTAAAAATTTAGATTGTTTCCTCAACCTCGATGAGCGAGGCTTCTGATTGGCGCAGGGTGACGTTGTAGTCTGCTACTTTACATTGGATTGGATCGCCCAATGGCGCTTTCCTTATTACATCAATTTCGGATTCGGGAATAAAACCAAGGTCAAGTAACCGTTGCCGAATAGCTCCCTTCGCGTGATGACAACGTATTCTGGCCTTTCTCCCTGGTTTTATATCCCCTAACATGCAGCATTTTTTATGTCTTCTTGTTTTCATAGTGGCCCCTGAATTAGATAAAGGTGAGGGAGTTATTTTTACGTTAATTTTTAAGCCTAGTCAACTAAATTTTGGCAATTAAATTTTATTTAGTTGTTCCGTAAAGAATTCATTGACACTTAAATTAGGTTCAGCTAAATTCATACCGACTCATGTCACTAACATCAACGCATTCAAGAGGTATTATTATGGGTTACAAAATGTTAATCGCTGTGTTGTTCAGCGTTTGTATTGCAACAGTTGCTTCGGCACATACGCCACTCTGTTCGTGTTTCGACAACGGTGACGAGACTATCACTTGTGAAGGTGGCTTTTCTGATGGTTCTTCAGCCTCAGGGGTGGAAATGCGTATAGAAACACCTAAAGGCGAAGTGTTGTTGAAGGGGAAGATGAGTGAAGATTCTGAATTCACCTTTGACAAGCCGAAAGGTGACTATGTGGTCATGTTCGATGCAGGTGAAGGACATAAGATTAAGGTTCCAGGCAAGGAAATTGTTGAATAGGAGATTGCCGGATTCATTGTGACCGAAATTTAGAACGTTTGACAATATTTCATGAATACAAAAAGGAGAAAAGATGAAGGAAAAAGTAACCGCATTTTTTGCAGGTGCGGCCATTGTCGGATCTGCAACGTTGGCTTCTGCCCACTTTCAAATGGTCTACACCCCCGAGATGGCGATGGTAAAAGGTGGTAAAGTCCCGGTAAAATTGGTTTTTACCCATCCGTTTGAAGCAGGTCACACCATGAACATGGGGAAGCCAGAACAGTTTTATGTGGTCCGCTCACGAGGTGAGAATGCACCAAAGAAAACAGACTTACTGGAGACTCTGCAACCCTTTACTTGGACTAGTCTCACTAACAGTGGTGATGCTTGGGAAACCACCTATCAGGCACGTGGAGGTGATCATATCTTTTGTTTGGTCCCTGAGCCATATTGGGAAGAGGGCGATGGGTTCTATATAAAGCAAAATACCAAGGTCATCGTTAATGTAGGTGGAGAGCCTGGTGCATGGATGGAACCTGTTGGTTTACCAACAGAGATTGTACCTCTTGCCAAACCGTACGACCGCTGGACAGGGAATGTTTTTCAGGGGAAAGTGCTTGTAGACGGCAAACCCGTTCCCGGAGCGGAAGTGGAAATTGAGTATATGAATCACAAGCCGTTGTTGGATAAGAACGCCTTTGCAAAAGATGGTGAAGTGGAAGCGCCTCAGGATGCCTTTGTGCTGCAGACAATTTTTGCTGATGACAACGGTATGTTCACGTTTGGTATTCCGCGAGCTGGATGGTGGGGGTTTGCAGCTCTGGATCTCGATCCAGAATATACCTATAAAGATAAAAAATGTTCCAGAGATGCTGTGATCTGGATCCAGGCGAAAGACATGAAGTAAGTCCTGCTGCTATATTCAGGTCTTCTGTAAAAGGCAAGAGCGCGGATCGACACATGAAAGCATGAGATCGATCCGTGTTTTTGTTTTCCATGCCTTACTGAGTGTGGGTGTACACATGAAAATTATTGATATCCTGCTGACAGGTACAGTTGTGGCCTTGGCCATTTGGTACCTTTATCGAAAAATTATTGTCAATAAGGGGTGCTCCTGTGGCTCCTCCTCCTGTAATAAAGAAAAAATCGGACCTGAATCTACAGATAAAAAATAAAGCGCCTTGAAAAATTTTTTTTCCCAATTCCGGCGCTGCGTTTAAGTTTTATCCTCAAAGGTAGCAAAGTGTCCGCTATCAAGCATATGCGACGGTCAAATTCATTGCGCCCCTTAACCTTGAACGAAAAAGCCAATTTTTCAAGGTACCCATTTAATAATCATGATCAAATGAACGTTATAGAAGTACACAACCTTTGCCATAAATATAACGGCAGGACCATTTACGAAGACCTCAGTTTCACCGTTCCAGAAGGGAGCATATGCGGTTTACTGGGAAAAAATGGTCAGGGAAAAACTACACTTGTCAACATTCTCATGGGGTTTCTCAAACCAACCGGAGGAAAGTGCCTGGTCCTGGGAGAAGATTCCCATGAATTGCCTCCTGCTGTGAGAAACAGGATCGGTCTCCTCCACGAAGGTCACCTAGCCTATGAGTTTATGACCATCGGGCAGACCGAACGATTTTTTCGAGGCTGTTATCCCGATTGGAAACCTGCCATCTTTTATGACCTAGTCAATAAAATGGGGCTCTCATCTCAGCATAAAGTGGGTAACATGTCCTGCGGGCAACGCTCGCAGGTTGTACTGGGTGTAATCATGGCGCAAAACCCGGATCTGTTGATATTGGATGATTATTCTATGGGGCTTGATGCCGGTTATCGGCGGCTTTTCCTTGACGTTCTCCATGATTTCGCAGGCCAGGGAGGCAAGACAATATTTGTTACCAGTCATATTGTACAGGACCTTGAAAAATTGGTGGACACCATGATCTTTATCGATCAGGGAAAGATTTTGCAAACCGGTTTAAGTGATTTCATGTCGTCTTTCCATAAGTTTTCTTTTCGTAATGGAGACGTTGTTAATTTTGGAAATGATACCGTCCTTAGTGGCTGGGAACAACGCGGAGATCATATAACGGTGTACTCCTTTGCTTCACAGACTGAGGTGGCAGACCACCTCGGCTCTCTCGGTGTTAAATTTAAAGATCTTCAACAAAAGACAATGTCTCTCGAAGATGGTTTCATTGGGCTCATGGGTAAATATTGATGGTCAAAATTCAAGGATACTAGGTTCTTACACGTTACTATGCTTTCCTCCCTGCTTCTTAAAGAATGGCTAAAATTACGCATATTTTTTGCTGCACTCCTGCTGCTGAATTTTGCGGTCTGCGTCAAAATATTTTTTGATATACGGCAACAGATGCACAGCGAACACGCTGAAATGGTTTGGTACCAAGTTATACATATTCACACTATCCCTTATACTGCCATCATGTATATGCCGCTTGCGACGGGGCTAATATTTGCTGCGGCTCAATTTGTACCGGAAATGCTCGGTAGACGCATGCGAATATCGCTGCACCTGCCCACAGGTCGTAATCGCATGCTGGTAGCATGTTTGTTTACCGGCCTTCTTTTGTATCTGGCTGTGTGCTGTATGGACAGTGGGCTTGTTTTTTTGATGTTGCGCACCTATTTTCCCATGGAAGTTGCTTGGTCATCGATACCTACCATTGCTCCCTGGATCATTGCCGGACTGTTGAGTTATTGTGGCACTGTAACTGTCTTATTGGAAATTGCCTGGCCTCGGCGCATATTTCTTCTCCTCGTGTTCAGTACGCTGTGTTTAGTGCTTTTTAGTGGTACAGGCTACGGGTGGTTTACACCGGCACTCTGGTATTTGGTCGGACTTTTTCCGTTGGCGCTGCTGAGTGTTTTTGAATCTGGGCGCAGGTTTCAGCAGCAGGGGGCAAAATGAATCAGCTACTTCCTTTTATTTCTCGTTATAGTGCAGTTATCCTGGCTGTATTGGCCCTCAGTTACGGCCTTCCCGCCGGTTTCGATAAAGTTTTTGGGCAAAAAGCAGGCAACCCTTTGCTCTTTTATAGTCCGTTGTCGGAAAAGTTTATCTATCGTGAGTCTTTAGGTGGCCATCGTTTTAATTACCTGGACGAGGATGGAAGTCGATACGACCGGCCAGGATTTGAAGCGCAATTACCCTTTCTTTATTACAAGAATCTTGAAAAGAAAAAATTGCTGCCGGTAGAAGTTGCCGGGCATCGTTTTGACAAACAGGCCATTAAAGCAGGTAAGCAGGGGCTTGAAATTAAAAGCCGCCATCTTGATGGACATCATCAGCAGATAGAACTTTACCCTCTTTTTAACAATGATCCTGAAGTTTCCATTATGCCTTTTCCTGAGGATGTGTTCCGTTTTACCGAGAAAGGTATGGAATTTATCAATGCCGATTATAACCGTATCGACCAGGAACTCACCTCCACGTTTACTAGGGCTTTAAAAGAAAAGGGATTTGTTTTTCCAGCCACCGTCATCGGTGGTAAAACCACCAACCTGAAACCGTTTGATGAAGGTTTTTTCATCCGCGATAAAAGCGGGCAGGTTTTCCATTTAAAAAGGATACTGAACCAGCCTGCAGTGAGCAAAACGGGCATAGATCCTACTCTCGACATTCAAGACATTATTATTTCTGAAAACAGGCGCAAGGAATTCTATGGGACGGTCATCACCAGGACGGGAGATCTGTACCTGATATCCTATGATAACTATCGGCTGATACCTTTGGCAATTGAAACCTATGATCCTTCGCAAATGGATTTTAAACTGCTGATAAATCCCTTGTATGCTAATGCCATTATTGGCACTCCTGTGATGGTGCATGGGACTGCCATGGACACATCGTATAAGGTGCTCTGTAACTATGACTTGCAGCGGCTTGATCCCACTCCCGCTATAATCGGGGCAGCCAGGGATAGTTTGTTTCCTTTTCAGCTTTGTTTTGAAAATCCATACCGAGGTCAGGCCGCTCCCAATCTGCTCTTTGGTGGGAGCTGGTCACTTGTCGGAATCATTATTGCTGGATGCTGCTTTGTTTTGTTTACCAAAAGAAAGAAGCAGGTCGTAAATAAAGGAGAGCTGGCAGTGATATTGGTTACCGGTTTGTACGGACTGCTTGCTATATCACTGATAAAAAAAGAATAAGTGCACAGGAAAGAGGTGTCGTTTGCTCTTTGCTGAAGGTGTTCAAGCCACTGCAGACCTTGTTTGGTCAGGAGGGGCATTCCTCCTTCTGCCTTTCTTTAGTAACGTCGAGCATGTGGCAGCAGTGAATAACAATGCGGCAGGGCATGCCGCATTAGCCTGTGGAAAGTTAGGTGCAAGCCGCTCTGAGAAAACAGGAGCCACATCTCATTTAAGCTTTCGCTGCTTAGGTGAGACGTGGCTCCTCGTCTTTAGGGCAGGAAGGATGTCATATGGCATCACCTACTTCAGCGGCCCACTCTTTGATATCCGAAGACGAGTCATCTGGTTCTCCGTCAATGCGGAGTGGATCGTTCATGATCACCGCTCCCAGTTCACCCATCTTTTCTACAAGCAGGTCAACCGCGCCGCAGTAGTGTTCATAACCTGAATCACCACAGCCAAAAAGAGCGACTTTTCTGTTTTTTAGGTTCACTTTGTCCAAATTTTCGTAAAATGGTTCAAAATCTTCCTGGAATTCAATCTCAGAATCACCCCAGGTGGATGCACCGAGGATAACGCAGTCCCAATTTTCACTCAAATCTTCTGGAAAGGTATTGGTGACATTTTTCACCGTAACCTCTGTTCCTTTTTCCAGGAGGTGTCCACCGATCTGTTCTGCGACCATTTCCGTATTACCGGTTGTTGAACCGTACACTATTAATGCTTTTGCCATGTCAAACTCCTTTTATGATGGCTTTATGCCAGATTCAGATACTGTCAGGTTGCTTTTTTACCGCAACTGCAGTTTTTACATTTGCCGCATCCTCCGTGGTTGTGTGCTTGTTTTTCTCGGATGATGACCTTTCCTGAATCCGGACATATAGCAAGGCCCTTTTTCCCCATCAGGTAGATACATTTTTCTGGAAGTTTTGACAGTCCGATGAGATCGTTGAAGGTACACTTGGAGTCCGGTTCAATGGTGGAGATTTCATCGGTATGAATAAAAATATTTCCTTTGCCCTGGTAGGATCGCATCATTACCATCGTCAATTTGGCAGCTGTATCCTGACTAAAGGAGCCGTTGAGCTTGATGTGCAGGTTACCGTTACGCTGATCTGTGTCGATTTTCATTATTGAGTACCTCAAATATTAGTCTAAAAGTTATTATTGGATAATTTCATTGAGTCCTTTGGCCAGTGAAGAAAGCCCTGCACTACGCATCATTACATAGGGTTTCTGGTTGCGTTTGCAGATCCGTTTCACACAGTTGGTTGCATCGTGGCTCACAAAGTCCACCGGGCATAGAACGGCATCTGCGGTATGCAACATCTTAGGCAACTGCGTACGTGCAGCTTCTTTGCCTCCGTCGTGGTGAATGAAGTGTCCTCCGCATTTTTCTACCAGTTGACGGTAGCGAGGCACCATATTGTTCAGGCCTCCGACATAGAGGATTGTTTTGCCGCAAAGGTCGGGTCCTGGGCAACGGTCGGAATTTTTATCGTTGCAGTGGTCACAATCCACAGATAGGGTTGTGGTGTTGAATAGCATCGCTGTTTCTAAGGCCTCTACTTCCTTATGTAATTCTTCATTTTCGTTTGCAATGTTACTGTATTCCTCTTCCAGCAGACTGGTGTTTTGTCGTGCCGCGTCAAGCTGCTTTTTTGTCTGTTCCAGGCCTTGAGCAAGCGTGTCGACTTTTCCCTGCAACCCAGCATAAAGCTGTCGGGCGTCCATCGCTTCCTGCCTTAATTCTTCCACCCTTTTTTCTAAAGCCAATTTCGCTTTACCTGATTGCATATCGGTAAGTTGTGTCCGCAATTGATTGTTCTCTATTGTGAGATCATTCTTTTCATTTTGCAGTTTTGCAAGATGGTCTAGGTTACTGTCATGCTGTTTTTTTCCTTTCAGGTAGAGTTGTCTTTCAGATACAAGCACTTCTTCCAACGCCGAAACTTTCTTGCGGAGTGCCTCAATGGCCTGCTTGTCTTTTTTGTCAAAAACAAAAAAATCATGGGAAAGCATGTGAACCTGGCCGTATATTTTTGCAAGCAGTTCCCTGCTGATAGTTGGATGCGTCATTGCTGCCCAGTAAGCACCGGCTATCGCACCGCTTCTCACATCCATATCCCATAAATTTTTTAAAGTATCATCGTCCATGGCCTTGCTGTATCGCTTAATCGATCGACAATACTTGAAGTCAAGAATTTTATTCATTGCTCTTGACTGTGGGCAGCGCTGGCAGGCCTGATGGACAAGAGTGGTATGGATTTCAAAATCATCCATGGTTACGCTTAAACCGTAAAGTTTTTTTCTGGCCAGTTTACGTATATCCTCCCGCCTGAGACATGTTCCAATAATAGAGCAACTGTACCCAGTGTATCCTTCCCATAACTTTTTTCGCCGTGACAGCGCTTGTTTGCCTCTGGTTGAAGTACTGTGCTTTGGTTCCATATTTTTGTACCTTTCTTTTGGTTAGGAGTGTTGAATTATATTAGTCCTGTCTAACAAGGCGGGCAAAATAAATCCCGGTAAATTTATCAAGTTACCGGGTGCTATAAATAGTTTGTCGCTATTGTTAGCTATGCTGTATTTTGTTAGCCGTAGCTAATTATTAAATGTAGTGAGGGGGGGAAGTCAAGTTTTTTTTCAGGCACGCTTAAAGAAAAGAGGGAGAATGAACTCGATCGGAGTAAATCTTTTCAAGAGAGGTTGCCATCTGTCCGATTGCAACGTCTGTAGGTGAGAGGGGCGAGGGTGGAGAAATGCAGGACAGAGCGCCCTGCATTTAATGGAGATCAGGATTTTTTGTCAGAAAAATGTACGGCATGATGTTCGCAACTTTGATCAGGGCATTCATTTTTGCAGTAGTAACCAAAACCAGATTCCCACGTAATTCCTCCTTTCGGGCAGGTTTCCACATACTCGGAGTATTTTATAAGTCGTTCGACAATTTCCTTGGGAATGGAATGCTCCATTTTACAGGCTGCGACATCTGCTTCTTCGGGGGCCACGCCTAGAACATGGACAAGGAAACGTTCCAGTGCGTTGTGCCTTTTGACGATTTCCTTAGCCACCTGCTGCCCCTTTTTGGTGAGAGTGATCAAGTCGTATGGGGCGTAGTTGATCAATTCCATTTTGCCCAGATTCCGCAGAGCAGTGGTGACCGAGGATGCTCTTACATCGAGATACTTTGAGATGTCTTTGGCTCGAGCTGCCATTTTCTTTTCAGAGATATGGAAGATTGCTTCAAGGTAATCTTCCTGGCTTGCTGTAAGTTTGGTGCTGGCTGCCATATTGCTCCGCCGTGTAAAGGTTAATAAGCTTCTAAAAAAATACGGCGATTACGGAGAAAGTCAATGTTTCTTTTCTACGGAGTCAGGCTGGAGTACATAATTTTAGGAGCCCTTTCACGAGACCTGTGTCTTTTTTCTTGGTGAGATTAAAAAAGTTATCTTGTCTTGGGAAATCGATCCAGAGGTGGAGAAAGGAACAAAATACGGAAAAGGGCTCTTGTTTAGAACGGTTTTCCCTAAATGATTCGGTGGCGACTGCAACTTAAGGAATGTCGCCCGTTTCGGTGATGGGTTTAGCTCTGGCTAATGCAGAGGGAGGGCAGGGAAACCTGACTTAGCACCCTTTGCTTTCAAGGGCAGGTTCAGGAATAACAGCTTTCGCTTCTGCAGTTTTGTCAGCAGTTTGTTTGGGAAATTTTTTCTTTTTATCACCTTGGTAGAGCAGGTGATGCCACAGTGCGAATCCGGCCAAAAGCACTCCAGCACCAGTGTGAATGTTTTTCATCGGCTTGTTGCCTTTCAAAAACGGAGCTGTTACGACGGCGACACCTAGAGTGGCTGTCATCCCTATTTTGGCAATTTCCTTTCTGGTTTCAAGATCTAGATTTTCGAGCATTTCTCCGCTTTCTTCGTTCAATGGTTTTTTTGGTTCCTTTTCCTGTCTCAACGGCT
>JAUVLX010000068.1 GCA_030600525.1 Desulfobulbus sp.
GGCAGAAGGTAATTACCTTCTGCCGTTTATTTTTGTCCACGGGAAGAGAGAGGGAAATCGAAAGTAGTAAGCATGGCGTGTAATAACCCTTGCTTATAAAGGCGCCGCGATGGAGGGTGGCTGCATGAATAAAATTGACCCCAACGATTCCATAATTTTGTTAATGCACGATGTCTCTCAATTGCTGAAAAAGTTTATTGATCAGCAGACTCAGGAGCAGAGCCTTACTCAGACCCAATGGAGGGCCCTGGTGCATATATTACAGGATGAAGGGTGTAAGCAAAAGGTCCTTGCTGACAGATTGGACATAAAGCCCATCAGTCTTTCCCGGTTGCTGGATCGCCTGGAAACAGCAGGCTGGGTAGAGCGTCGGCCTGACCCAAATGATCGAAGGGCGTCCTGCCTTTATCTTACAGAGAAAGCGCATCCTTTTCTTAACCAGGTCAAAGAGTTTGGGTTTGCAGCAAGAGCAAAGGCATTGCAGGGGATTAGTGATGAAGAAACTGCAGTCTTTCTGGATATATTGCGTAAAATGAAGACAAACCTCAGCCGGAAATAAGTAATGACCAACGTGCCAACGACAAACGAAGTTGTAGAACCCTGTCCTGCGGCAAGGAAAAAACGTTCTTGGGTTCGCCTGCTGTTACTGGTGTGTGTACCTTGTCTTGTAGCTCTGCTGGGCGGATTTGTTTACTCCATCGGTGGACGATATGTGGAAACGGATAATGCCTATATTCAGTCAGATATGATAACTGTCAGGCCTGAGGTGTCTGGGCCGATTGAGGTTGTTCATGTGCGGGAAAACGATCATGTCCGGCAGGGGACTCCACTTGTCACCATTGAAAAGGATAATTACTTGATTCAGCTTGAACAGGCGCGTGCCAATTTGCAGGGTGTCCTCGCAGATATCAAGAGACAAAAGGCTGCATACCTGCAAAAAGTTGACGAACTTGAACTGGCGCAAAAAAATATCGAATATGCAGCAAAGGAGTTGCGCAGGGTATCTGCCCTTGCCGACAGAAAGGTGGTTGCAGAGGCAAAGCTCGATGATGCCAGGCATGTGGTGGACGTCAATCGACAGAAACATCGAATCATCGAGGCTGCAATTTATCAAATCTTGACCAAGCTTGAGGGTGACCCGAACAACCCACCGGAAAATCTGGCTGACTATCGTTTGGCCAAAGCAAAGTTTGAAAAGGCAGAGCTGGATTTGAGCAAGACTGTTATCCGGGCTCCCTTCAGCGGAAGGGTCAGCAAGATACCTGCAATCGGTCAGCTTGTTCAAGCTGGCACGTCAGTGATGAGCCTTGTTGACGATTCCCTCTTCTGGATTGAAGCAAATCTAAAAGAAACTGATTTGACGCATATTTTGGCTGGGCAGCAGGTGGAGGTTAAAGTTGATGCGTATCCAGATCTTGATTGGAACGGTAGAGTTGAGAGCATCAGTCCTGCGACGGGCAGTAAATATGCCATTATTCCTTCCCAAAATGCGACCGGAAACTGGGTAAAGGTTGTACAGCGGGTCCCTGTGAAAATAGTTTTTGAGCATAAAAATGAAAAGAGAGAGTTGCGAGCTGGAATGAGCACTACTGTCCGTATTGATACTGAGTATCATCGTTCTATCCTTGCGAGCCTGTACAAACTCTTTCCTGCTGTAGCTACGGCTGGTCAGTAAAATAAGCACGTGTATATGTTGAGACCGAAAGGTGAATTTTTGCAAAAAGACAGGCGTGCATGCAATCTGCTAGTGTGAAAAAAGAAACGGCTCTGCATACCATGCCCAGAGGATTGATCACCACATCCGTCATGCTGGCAACCATTATGCAGGCATTGGATATGACCATTGCCAATGTGGCGTTGCCCAACATGCAGGGCGGGATGTCTTCAACTCAGGACCAGATATCCTGGGTTTTAACATCCTATATCGTGGCTTCTGCCATTATGACACCGCCTACTGGAATATTGGCTGCTCGCTATGGCCGTAAACGCCTTTTTCTCGTTTCTGTAATCGGATTCACCATAAGCTCTATCCTCTGTGGAGCCGCAAACTCGTTGACGGAAATAGTGATTTTTCGTTTCCTGCAGGGTGCCTTTGGTGCCGCGCTTGTTCCCCTTTCCCAGGCAACGCTTTTGGATGTTTATCCACAGGAGAAGCACGGTTCGGCAATGGCTATCTGGGGATTCGGGATTATGGTCGGGCCCATACTCGGCCCCTCCCTTGGAGGCTATCTTACAGAGTACTACAGCTGGCGCTGGGTATTTTATATCAATGTCCCGATTGGTATTATTGCGGGATTGGGGATCTGGTTTTCCATTCCCGAAACCAGGCGAGATCGGCAGCGAAAATTTGACCTTTTAGGTTTTTTGCTGCTGAGTTTGTCGCTTGGAGCATTGCAGCTCATGCTGGATCGCGGCCAATCACTCGATTGGTTTGCAAGTCGGGAAATTATTGTTGAAGCACTTGTGACAGTACTGTGCCTGTACATGTTTGTTGTCCATGTTTTAACCACCGACACCCCGTTTATTTCCCCACAAATTTTTTTGGATCGCAACTTTGTGGTCGGTCTTGTCATGATTTTTACTGTTGGCGTGACTTTGCTGGCCACCTTGGCACTCCTGCCGCCATTTTTGCAGAATTTACTCGGGTTTCCGGTTGTTACAACCGGATATGTTCTAGCCCCACGCGGTCTGGGAACAATGTTGGCGTTACTGTTGGTTGGCCGTCTGGTAAATAAGGTGGATATTCGTTTGCTTATATTCAGCGGGCTCTGTCTTACTGCACTGGCACTGAAAATTATGGGCGGTTTTAACCTCGATGTAAGTGCCTTTACTATAGTCTGGACTGGAATGATCCAGGGGTTTGGGTTTGGGTTGGTTTTTGTGCCTCTCAGCACTGTGACTTTTGCAACTTTGCCCCAGCATTTTCGAACCGAAGGGACTGCTCTTTTCAGTTTGATGCGAAATGTCGGCAGCAGTATCGGTATTTCCGTCGTTGTTACACTGTTGATAAGAAACAGCCAGGTCAACCAGGCGCATTTTGCAACGCTCTTGCATCCTTTCAGGGATGTCTTTATTTCAGGTCAAGCACCACTTGAACAAAGTCTGTCAAGTGTTCAGGGGATTGTTACAGTCTACTCAGAAGTAATCAAGCAGTCGGTGACCATTGCATATTTAAATGATTTTCGACTCATCATGTGGATGGTTATTCTTTCCATGTTGCTGCTGTTGCTGATGAAGCGACCGCAACAAGCTGTAGTTTGAGAGGATTGGATGCGCGAACGTGCCACTGATGTTGGAGGAAAAGTATTAAAAGGTAATCAGGTCGGGGTCGTGCCATTTTCAAATCTCGAAAAACTGGTGTATCCGGCCTTGATGTGTGTAGTGGTTTTCCTGTTAGTCGTCGCGGTTTGGAATGCCGGCATATTGGTAGGAGACATTGAAGGCGGCGGTGGGCCTTTGCAGTATGTCGTGGAACCGTTGCTGATCGAATGGCTGGATTGATTGTAGCTGGATGTGATGTCAATCATGACAGGCCTTGATGGTACAAGCCAATTTATCACGGTTTATTTGGTGATATGGAAACTCAGCTTATTTATTAAGGGTTTTGTCTTAGCTTCCCTTACTCCCAGAACTCTTTGTTTGCAGAGCCTGGGCCTTTTTAAGTTTTTCCAGAAATGCTCTGTCTTGCCTAAGGTCTGGGTGTTGTGTCTCTTCATCAATTGCAACTGTACACCTGGCATATTCGACCGCTTTGCAAAGATCCCCACGACGATTATACTCCATCGCCAAGTTCCAGCATGAAACTCCCTTCACCAGCCCTGTCGCCGATTTCGCGCGTGATGGCGAGGCTCTGCTCAAGAGTTTTCAGGGCCTCTTCGTTCCGTCCCCAGGCTCTATAGATTTGTGAGATATTGTTGAGTGTCGTCCCTTCACCAGCCCTGTCGCCGATTTCGCGACGGATGGTCAGGGCATGTTGGTAATGACGAAGAGCCTCAGCTAACTGCTGGTTTTTCCACAAGGTGTAGCCAAGAGCAAACTCGAGATCGCCACGCTGTGCAGAGGGGGTATCCGTCAGCAAGTCAAGGCCAGCAAAAGCTGCATTTACGGCAAAGGAGTATTGATTGCGGCGAAACAGCCAGTGACTAAGATCCAGGAAAAGAGAGGCCTTGTCTTCCGGAGTATGTGTTTGCTGAACAAGGGTATGAACCTGCTCTAGATGCTCTGTTATGGCACTGTGTTCTTTTTCGCTCAGGCCTTTCTGTGTGGTGGCGCGTTCGGAGCCCTCCCATAGTGACGTTTTGGTCGTTTCTTGGCTCCCTTCCAACCAGTATGTATGGTGTCGAAAGTCCCACAGGTCACCTGCGCTCGAAATAAAACGTTCTGCATCCGCAGTATGGAGAAAGAGGACAAATCGAAGATGATGTTTCGCAATAAGGTCGCGATGCAGATTAAGGTACTCGAGAAAGGAACGGTCCAAATCTGCCGAATCAGGAAGATGCAGCAGGTCTGTAACCAAGGCTACGGCCCTGTTTTTGGCAATGTCTTCGAGCAGTGGGTACAATCGTCCTGCGCCATGTTCAGGCCTCTGGTCGGGGGAAAAGGTCTGGGGCGTTACCCCGCGTTCATTGAGTATTTGGCGGATTTTTCCCAGAAAGGCAACTTTAACCGCTTCGTGCTCATAGTACACAATGAGAAAAAGGGGGCGGTCAGTCTGTAGTGAATTTTCTACCTGGTCAGCAATATTAGTAGCACTTGCAGTCGTTTCGTCTTGGCCATCCGATACGGTCATGGCGTTGCCTGTATTCCGCTGACATACTCTTTCAGGACATGACGAAGATCGAGCCACAGATCACCGTTTTTGTACTCAACCACCGCCCTTGACTGGAGAAACGGTTCAACGCCGTCTACCCAGCCTTCTGGGCTTGCCTGGACTGCCTTAAGGATGTTGATTGCCTTGCCGCGAATAAGGGGCTGGTATTCTTTTTTTACCTGATCAAAGACCTTGCGAGTGTCTTCTAATTCAATCTTTGCAGCACCCCTTAGTTGAGCAAAATAAGCTGCCTCATGGATTGCCCTGGCCGTCTCCCTGAAAAGTCCGCCGCCAATCCGGAGAAGTTCGTCCAGTGCCCCTTCCGCAAAAATTGCAGCAGGATCTTGCAAACGTTTTTCAACAAAGCGTCGTAACAGGAGGTACCCTTCGTTGTCTCTACTCAAAGGTGGCAGATCCATTGTCTTGTCTTCGCGTTCGTAGAGACGCACTGCTGAAAAAGCGTATAACTCATCAACGGGAATACGGCTGCTTGACAGACCCCGGAAATAGACAGGCAAGGTATAAATGATGGAGAACCGGGGTTGGATCAGGGTATCGTAATTATCCTGAAAGAGACGGGTGTGCATCTCTTTGTGCGCATCTGATTCCCCTTTTTCAAGGTCGTCGATTATCACAAGGAGTTTTTTGTCTGTAGTATTTTTCAGCTCCTGGGCCATACGATTGAGAATGTCAAGAAGGTCTTGGATACGAGGCTCAAGCCTGAGCTTTTCTTCCTGTTTCCATTCGTGACGGGTCGAAAGCTGGGCTTTGAAATATGCAAGCCAGGCATTCCCCTTGGCTCCTACTTCTGCCTTAAGGGCTTCATCGTGGAGAAAGGTAGTAACAACTTCTTGCCCCCAGGTGTTGAGTTCCTTGGTGAGGGAGGGTGACATTCCATATTGTACTCCTTTTTCGGCAAGAGCAAGGCCGATTTCCACCAGCAGAGCGTCATGGGTGAGATGGACCACCTCGCTACCAAAGTTTTGGGCTGTGAGGAAAACAGTCTCATATTTCTCTTGTATAGCAGTGTCACAACAGAGACGATTCAGTTCTGTCGTCTTGCCGCTTCCCCTATGACCACAGAGAAATGCATGGAGGTCGTTACGGGTCTGTTTGAGATCAAAGGTCAGCTTCTGCAGTTTTGGATCTGTACGCTGGATGTAAAATTCTGAGGCAGGATCTATGGATAGAGTTGGTTCAAAAACATCCCATATCTCTTGTAGTGAAGTGGCTGGTGTGATTTGCTCAAATTTGAAATCGCAGCAAACAGTATTCATGGTACAAGCCTTTGCAGTTAATCGTTGTAGGTAAAAAAGATAAAAAGAATGATTAGTTAATACCAAGCACCCGTGGGATAGTCAATAAAGAGGGAGGAGTTCTGGGGGCAATCTATGGCCGGACTGAGGCACAGGAAGGTAAAGGAGAAAAGGGTCCAGTGTATTCGCTACCAGAAAAACAATATCTGTTTAGTCTGTAAACATCAGTCGGATGCCGAGAAATATCATCATGGATCCTGTTAATCCATCGAATGTTCGGCTGCATTTTGGATTTTCCAGCCACGATTTAGCACGGTCAACCATAGAGGCAAGAAGGCATTGCCATATCATCGCAACCGTGAAGTGAATGGCTGCAACAGTTATCGACTGCCAAAGCGCTCCCTTATCTGGATCAATAAATTGGGGGAGAAAGGCCATGTAGAAAATGACCGTCTTGGGATTAAGGACATTGGAGAAAAAACCTTCACGGAACGATCGGAAACTATTAAATTCAAGTGTGGGGACGTCAGGCCCCGTAAACATATTGTTTTCTTTTTTTTACAGCAACCTCCGCCAACCCGTAAGCCCCAGCCAGAGAAGATAGGCTGCTCCCACTATTTTTAATCCGTTATAAGCCCATGCTGTCTGCAAGAGTATAAAGGATATTCCACAGGCAGAAACTAAAGCATGGATGAACAGTCCTGAGCAAATTCCGAGGCTGCTGACGGCTCCATCATACCACCCGCCACGAGCACTATTACGAACAACCAAGAGGTGTCGATTCCGGGCGTAAGCGTCAGTAAAGTAACGGCAATCAAACATGTGAAAAGAGTGTTAAGATGGCCATAGCCATAAAGTGATACGTTTTTGTCCCTGGAAGCCTTGCTCGAAGTTGATTCAGGTTTATTGAAAGGCGTTACCTCTAATTCATCGCAAAAACTTGTAACCTGACACCGCCTGAACAGATGAGGAAGGCTGTCTAGAGTTTTAACAAAACTTCGGCTATTTCCTTCGCCAACCTGGCTACCAGTTGACTCTGGGCTGCTACCAAAGCATCATAGCCCTCCCCTGCAGAAGGTTCATTGAGGGCACTTCGATGAACTACAGCTCCCGTTTTCTTACCTTCTTTGTAAATGACCCAAGTCACTTTTAGTGAGGCAGATTCACCTAAACGACCATCGAACTGGTGTATATCAAGTGCAATGCGAACATCAGGTTGGAAGTAATGTTCCCAGGGGCGGATCATTACTTGATCGGTCTTCAACAATTGGGTCAAGTTATCCGCCATTACTCTAAGGAAATTCTTCTCCAGTGATCCGCCCCATCTCTGAAATTCGTCGATAACGAGGCGGTTTTCTCCTGAGCGAGTAACTATGGATGGTCGTTCAAGCTCACCTGGGAATTTCACAGGACCAATTCCAATGGCAAGAGTCCCCGGCGAAGACGTCGTTTTTTTAATGGCGGCCACATCAGAGGGGGTGAGGGTATAATAAATCGCCTTAGGCGTCGTTACACCACAACCACTTACCACAACAGTCAGGAACAACAGCAATAACAGATGATTTTTAGCAGATGAAACCATTATTGATCCTCAATTGTTTTGCCTTGAATCAGAGCTTCTGGATGGCGATCTAACATATCCGCAAGATTGTTTATTGATCGAGCAGCTTTGCCAATTTCCTGAAGTGATCGCAACAAATCTTCTTGTAAAGGGGAGTCCGCACTTATCCAGCCTTTCAACTCTTGAATAAGATTGTGCAATTCTTCTAGAGTATCGGTAACTTCTGGCATGGTGTCTGCGTTGAGATTATGCGTTGTTGTTTCCACGTCAGCTAAAATTTTCCGAATGGATTGCATAGCCTGTTGCAGATCAGGATTATTGACCAGCTTTTCAATGCCCAACAAGGAACCCTGCAGGCTCTGACCAATCTCCTCAATGGGTAATTTGTCAATTTTTTTGATAATACTCGTCACCCCGTCTATTGCAGCCTGAGACGAAGATGGTAAGCTGGGTATGACTAGCAGGTCATTGTACTTTGTTTCATCAACTCGAGGGGCATCCGGGTAGTAATTAACATCTACAAGTAATTGCCCTGTCAGCAGATTGCCGGTTTTGAGCTGAACACGAAGACCTTCATTGATCATCTCCCTGATATGAATATCAAGATCTTTACTGACTTGGGCAGACAATCCAAGACGTTCCCGTTCTATAGTGACACCTACCATTGTTGAAAAATTCATTTGGTTGGGAAGGACTTTCAATTGAATATCCGAGACACTCCCTATCTGGATACCACGAAATTCGACAGGTGCTCCAACCGATAAACCACGGATGGATTCAAAAAATTCCACATAATAATTCTTTCTTATCGTATACTGATCGTCTCGTGCCTCATCATGTGTTTCATACAATTTAAATTGCATGTTTTCAGAAACTTGTTGTCCTTGAGGGTCATTAGAAAAGGTTCCAAATGCCAGGCCACCAATCATAAGCGACACAACTGAATCAGTATCGACCCTTATTCCGTTGGCAGTTAACTGCATATCAAGACCACTCGCTAACCAAAACCGAGTGTTTTCTCGAACAAATTGATCATAAGGGCTTTCTATGAAAATGTTTACACCAACGTTTTGGCCTTTTTCTTCCAACCTATAATCAAGTACCTGTCCTACTCTAACCTGGCGAAAATATATTGGAGACCCTGGATTCAGAGATCCAAGTCGAGGGGCAACCAATTTAAAACGTTTTCCTTTGCTGGCACTCGTTACCAGTGGGACGGTTTCAAGCCCAATGAAATCTCGTTGAGGCTTCCCTTTCACCGAAGGTTCAACACCGATATAAGCACCTCCGAGAAGTGTGCTTAAGCCACTCACCTCACTAGCGGATATACGTGCTCGTACTATCCAAAATTTCGTTTTATCGGTCAGATAGGTGGCAGCGCCTTTGTTCAGCTGTACTCGTAATACAACTTGGGAAAGATTTTCACCGATTTCTATAGATTCAACGACTCCAACATCAACTGATTTATACTTAACTTTGGTCTTACCAGCTTCAAGGCCATCTGCGGTGGCAAATTTTATGGTTATTATTGGCCCTCTCTCTGTTATCGCTTCATAGGCTAGCCAGCCACCAATTAGCAATGCAACGATGGGGACTAACCACACGATAGATAGAGAACGTCGCTGCTTGATTATTGGATCAGCAGTTGGCGGTCCAGGTGAAGTCTCATCCGTTTCCTTAATCATCTGTATTCTCAATGTTATCCCAAATAAGTCGGGGGTCAAAAGATTCAGCTGCAAACATGGTGATGACTACAACTATGGCAAAAAAAAGAGCTCCCTGTCCGGCTGCAATATTAGCAAGCGCACCCAAGTGTACCAGGGCAACCAAGACGGTGATCACAAAGATATCAAGCATGGACCATCGACCGATTGCTTCAGTTAAATGATACAGACGGGTACGGTCAACTGGGCGCCATTGCCAACGAAATTGCACCGAGAGCAGCAGGATAATAAGGATGAGCAATTTCAGAAGGGGGACAAAGACACTGGCAATAAAGATGATTAGGGCAACAGGCCAACTCCCTGAGTGAATAAAATAAATCACTCCACTCATGATGGTATCTGGCTGTACCATGCCAATAGAGGTTGTATAGGTAACAGGTAAAATGTTTGCCGGAATATAAAAGATACAAGCTGCAATGATCAGGGCCCACGTTCGGGCAATACTCTCTGGCTTGCGGCTGCGTATTATTGCACCACAACGGGGGCATTTCCCCTTCCTGCTGGAGAGTTTACTCAACAAGTGGCAACGGTGACAGGATACCAATCCTGCCTTTTTTGCTGTCATTGAGTGAAATTTCAAGAGTACTCGGTTTTTTTCCATATCAAATGCTCATCTAGGGTCACGGTCATGGCAGAAAGCACAAAAATAAGGGCCATAAAAGCAAACAATGCAACTCCAGGAATAATCGTTGCCATTTTTACCAACTTTATGGCGGACACCAGTATACCCAACATAAATATCTCCAGCATTCCCCAGGGCTTGAGCATTAAATACAAGCGAAATACAGGAGCGAGGAAAGTCGGCGTCATTTTTGCCCGTAATGGCACCAGGATGTAGAGCATAGAGAGCAAATGGATCGCCGGCACGATGACAACGGTAAACAGAACCAATGTGGCGATAATAAACATATCTTGTTGGTAAAGTTGAAAAATACCTGTGGCGAGCGTTGTCTCTCGTAATTGTGACCCTATTTGGAACCCAAGAAATGGATGGGTATTTGCGATGAGATAAAAAATCACACCAGCCATGGTGAAGGCAAGCGAGCGGTTGATACTGTCACGCTTTGGTCGATAAAGTGGGGTGCCACAGCGTGAGCAGCAGGCTGATCCGCCAAGAGGAACATCGCCAACTCTGTGAAGTAAATCGCATGCATGGCAGGCTATGAGATGTTCTGTCATTATTTTTTATTTCTCATGGTGTGAGGCTCGCTCTTGACAGAGAGGGAATCTTTAATGCTTGTTATAATCATTAAAAAAAAAGAAATGGCCTGTGCCTGTGCATCGGTTCATCTGGCAAGACAATTTTTTGTTGCTCGCCTTAATGTTCCCGTAAATTCATGAGCGCATTGAACCAATTTTTTACTCTACGTTTTCTTCTACCTGCCATCCTATAGATTTAAGTTCTTTCTGTGCTAGAGGAGATATCGTACCCATGGCCTAGAGCTCAACAAAACGGTTACCTTTATAATAAAACATTGCTGCACCATCTGCGAGGTGTTTGTTCCATGTGATATGATCTGCCGGGAGCCTAACGATAACATGGCCGTTTTTATTAACAGCGCAGAACAACCCGGCTACACGCTTAAAACCAGCGAGGGGCGCGACACTAGCAGCTTTTTTGGAGATGGGGACGTAATTCAGTTGACGGGATTAAACAAGTAATTCAATGGCAGGATGTATTGCTAGGAAAATGTGTAGTTGTTGTCTTGAACTTCAGGTGAGTAAACGGTTTTAACGTGTTGCTATAACAAATGATGAGTTGCTATGGGGGGTGGGGATGCAGGCGGGTGGCCGGGTCATCTTCGATCACGTCCATCATGGCGAACAGGGAATGTTCTTTCTGGGCGGCGCGCAGGGACGAGGACTCCTCCAGGCGGGACATTTGGAAAAGGCTGATGCCGTTCATGTCTTAAGGTTGTTGATTGAATTCCCCTACGCAGGCCTTGGTCTGCTTTGGGGCTTGTGAGCAGGAATAAAGGAGTCCAGGCAGTTTTTCTTGCATGGCTGTATTTATAGCGTTGTATTTCCTGATCGTATGTGGGCGACCGTGCAGTTGGTTGCCCGTTAGCAATGTTTTCTGCAACAGCATGTTAAGCGTTACCGACCGCCTTAGCTTTGAGGTCGGCGACGAAGCCTTCCAGAAAAGTGGCCATCTCCTGCGCCTTTTCTGTGGTGATGGTTGGGACTTCCTTAGCGAGCTCCTCCGCCTTTTCCAGGGCGACGCCCGTGGCCTTGTGAACGATGAAGGTTTCTACCTCTTCGCCTTCGGGGAGGCGACCGCATCCGCCGATAATGCCCACGAATTCATTGTTGATAAACAGAGGCGTACAGATTTTGAGTAACCCTGCGTCGCACGGTTCGATGATGGTGTTTCCCGTGTCTTTGGCCTGCTTGGCCATGTGCTGGTGGGCCACGGAACAGATGGCCTGGATGCCTTCTGGATGGGATTTGATTTCCTTGCACAGGGGATTGACGAAATTCTTGAATCCTGTGAACGTAGAACCCGTTGCCTCATAGGCGCAGGCGTTGACACCCCAGTCATTGTGTAGATTTTTTTCAAAATCTGTCCATTGCTCCTTGGTGAGCAGATCCAGCATTGTCATGATGTACTCCTTGTTGCGGCCACCGCGTGACGAGCCCGGTTGCCATATTTTTGGGACGTATCCCTTTGGTTACAGTAACGAAAATTACATTACAAACCAGTACGTTAAATGTCAATATCCCGGCAAGGAGCAACCACAAGCACTCTGCTGAGTATATTCCGAAAAACAAATAATTCGGACCAGGTAATCTTGGTAAGAGTAAACAGGGGCAATCCAAATTGTCTGTGAATCACAGAAGATACACAACTGCCTCGATCTAAATGAAAAATTGATCCCGGAATTGACTTAATCCTCCAGGCGGTCATGAGCAGCGCGTCCCTCTCTGTACCAACTTTCCAGGTACCTCGATGTAGTCCTTATGATACTGGAATAAATATTTTTTTTATTATAGCGAGTTTGTACTTGTGCACTGTTGAGCGGGGATAATAGTATGAAAAATGCATCATTTGAGTGAAAACCACCCAATGACACTGTATCGGAATATAAAACGGAGAAATACCATGGCGCTTTATCTTGTGCAGCACGGCGTGAGCGAATCAAAAGAAATTGATCCTGAAAAAGGTTTGAGTAGTGTGGGTAAAGCAGAAACAGAGAGGATCGGTCAGGTTGCCGCTGGGTACGGTATAGAAGTGAAACGGATCGTTCATTCTGGGAAAAAACGGGCAGAGCAGACTGCGTCGATTGTTCATGGCCTGTTGTCTGTGCATACCCCCTTGGAGATAATTACCGGGATTAATCCGTTGGATGATGTACGAAAATTTACAGAGACTCTTGATCCGCACTCGAAGATGATGGTGGTTGGTCATTTACCTTTTTTGCAGCGTTTGGTGTCCTTTTTGCTCACAGGGAGAGAAGGCAACCGCGTTTATCAGTTTCAGAATTCAGGGATTGTCTGTCTTGATGCAGATAAAGGTGGAGATGGTGAGAATGATTGGTTCATAAAATGGACGCTTAATCCCAATATTTCATAAAATACCCATAGCGTTTGTCTTTTTTTCATCACTGTTTGTGAAGAGCGGCGCACCTCTTACACGTGGGCGAGTACCTCTCGTAATTTTTGGGCAAGAGAAGCTGTTGAAAAAGGTTTTTGTATAAAATTTATACCAGTATCCAAAACACCTCT
>JAUVLX010000369.1 GCA_030600525.1 Desulfobulbus sp.
CAGTCGCCTCAATGGACTGTAGGCCAGGGTGCAACCAAGTATAACCAGCAGTAAAAATTCGGTTGGTGCGTCGCGGGAATTCGGGGAAAGTTGATCAAGGAGTGCCAGCAGGCAGGCATATAAGCCATAAAGCATACCCAGCAGAACACCAAAGGTCAGGCCACTGCTCAACAGCCGGTCAAGCCTTACTTTAAGGAAAAAAAACGGACAAAAAAAGAGAAATAGAGAAACAGCCGCGGCCGTAGACAGCGACACCGAAAGGGAAACAAGTGAATGATCAAGGATAAGCAGGGGCAGCATGTACAGATACACAAAGACCAGCACTCCGAACCACAGCCCTATGAGAAGAAGAATCGGCAGGTCTTTTTTACTTATCAGAGAAAATCGTAACATAGTGGATGCGCTGACCGGAAATTATTGTTTTGAAAATATGAGGGGTAATACTTGCTCGCCCTATTCCTGCCAGGCAAGCACGTTCCACCTCATTCTTCCACAGAGTACCATTAATTTCGCATATTGCTAATCAGGTACTCCTGTTTACCGCCAGTAGTCCAGAACTATCTTATTTCATAATAATTATACCAAAATAACGAGTTGATCGTCAACGTTTCAAAGGCCTGCTCCAAAAAGCTTGCCCTGCAAGCACTTTTAGACTCCACCGGACAAAAGAACAACTGACAGAAACAAAAAAACGTGAAAAGCATGCAGAGATAGCCCTTTTTATGCTGAATCGTTATTTTCTCTATGTAACCGAGTCAGGTACAGCCACCACAGGCTGCCGGGTACCATAAACAGCAAGGCTAGAACCACAACAATACTCCTGGGAGAAAATCCGGCATCCAGTGCCTGCCCTGTTGCCAGGGTTGACAGGCTCATAATCAGGGTAAGCATTGCCATATCCACTGCAAAGACTCTCCCACGAAACTGCTCCTCAACCCGCAATTGAAGGAGAGCAGAACTAAACACCCACTGGATGGCACCACCGACATGCCCCACCAGAACAAAAATTCCGGCAATAAAAATATTGGGTGCCTGACTAAACAGCAGGTAGGCACAGGCAGAGATAGCAAAAGCCACCCCAATAGCCCGACGCATACCTGCAGAATCAGCACCAAACCAGCGCCACGCAAGAAACGGACCGATGGCTGCACCAATGCCGCGCATGGCGTAGAGTGCGCCGCTCAAACCACCGCGACCGCCATCGGAAAAGACCTGCTCACCAAAAACCGTCAGCATAACCAGAATGCCTCCAGACAGCGCCCATCCACTTTTTACCAACAAGAGCGCTGCAACCCGCGAGTTACTCCGAACATACTGCAAACCTTCAACAAATGCGGGCAGGCCGGTCAGTCTGGCAAGGGACAAAGCTCGTTTCTTGCGTGGTCGAAACCCCAGGACCACGGTACTAACAAGGAGCGCAGAACCCAAAAAGGTAAACACATCAATAACGATAGCAGCCTTCCAGCCGAACCAGGCTGTCACAAACCCGCCAAGCGCAGCGCCCAAGGCCAGATTAACAGACCAGGAGGCACCGAATAGACCATTAGCCACATTCAATTCTTCTTTACTGCACAGGTCTGGGATGGCTGCCTGACGCGCAGGATGATTAAAGGTCCATGCAGACTCCTGCAAAAATGCCAGCAGGTAAATAAGCCAGACCTGAGAATCGAGCCCTGCCAGCAGATACCCCGAAACCACCAAGCCCCGAAGCAAATCGCAGGTTATCATAATTTTCTTGCGATTAAACCGGTCTGCAACCACACCGGCAAAGGGACCCAAAAGCGTTGTTGGCAAAAATTTGGCAATCAAAAACCAACTGATGGCCTCACCAGATCCGGTAAGATCTGTCAGGACAACAAAAATGGCTATATAATTAAACCAATCTCCAATTTGGCTGACGATGGTGGCAAGCCAGAAGCGTCGGAATTTTTGATTGGTTCGTAAAAATTTTAGATATGATCCCAGCTTCCCCGCTTTCAGCGGTTCTGGATCATCATGCTCATGATCTGCCATAAACGTATGAAGGATAAAAAAAGAGGTTACTGGTCTTAACAAACGGTAAAAGAACTATTTATAACGGGGGACACGCTCCACTATACACAGCAGCCCCTGAGCGAGAAAGGCGGACACTGTATTCAAACCAATATCTCGTATATCTCCAACCCGGTTCGGCCGAATCCATTGTACCAGTTCATCACCTGCACCAGCGGCTGCAACAATCAGCAAGGAAGCCAGGTGCAATCGCCACCCGACGAGCCTGCCGTTTAACGCTTCTGTCACAAGCCACGCAAGGATTCCATACTGTACAAGATGAAATTTTTCTGCAGGAATCTTGACCAGATAAAGAACACCAACATAGCAACTCATCAGCAGCAACAAAAAAGACCTTGTCAACAATGTGCTGGCACGCAGTGACTGCACGCCTCTTCCAAGGATAAAAATGAGCAAAAGGGTGCATCCCAACGCCGGTAACCATCGGTACCAATCGCCTAGAGTCTCCATGAGCCAAAGCTGGAGATCACGCGCACTTCCCGACCCTACGTATAGGAGCAGGATATATGTAAACGCCAGTAGAGCAAAGCGATCAGGGCGTGACAATTGTATATCCTCTGTCAGACACGAGCTGTACCACATCTCCTTGCCTCTCATCCCAAAAGGCAATTTTCATCTTTTCAGCCTCTGTACAGGACAAACCCAACAACAACGTAGATATCAGCAGCACTGGATAAAGGCCTATAGCCCGAATCTCTCATGAACATTGTGCCAATTTGTTCAATTTCTAACAATTTATTTATGTTAGGCGAAGTCATATGGAGTTACAAATGTACACAATG
>JAUVLX010000061.1 GCA_030600525.1 Desulfobulbus sp.
GCGAGATCGGTAGCTGGAGGAAGCTTGATAATATCGTACTGTGCTGGTTGTGTATAGGGAATGTCTGTAAAACCGTATTTTGTCGGCTCCCTCGCAATGATGATGGCCGCAATCAGTTTGGGTACATATCGCTTGGTTTCCAGTGCAAGGTATTTATGGCTGGCAAGTTTCCAGAAATCCCTGGTTTTATATTTTTTTATGGCCCTGCCTATTTTTCCTTCGCCTGCATTATATGCTGCTACCGCTAGATACCAGTCGCCAAATTCTTCATGCAGAAAAGATAGATACTTTATGGCTGCCTGGGTTGATTTTTTGGGTTCCCTGCGCTCATCTACCCAGGAGTCAATACGTAATCCATAATTTCTGCCTGTACCGCGGATAAATTGCCATAAACCTGCGGCATGAGCATAGGAGTAGGCTGAAGGATTGAATCCGGATTCGATCATTGCCAGATACAGTAGGTCCTGTGGTAGTCCAGCTTTCTGTAGTTCTGTCTGTATCTCTTTCTGATACTGGGTGGATCGCGCGAGCCATCTGCTAAAGGTACGCCGTTGTTTTCCCTGGAATTGATCCAGATAGAACTGCACCTGTTTATTAATGGTAATGGGGAAATCAAAGGTGACTTCGTCCACAGGTTCTGGAATATTGTTCAGGTTTCCCGGTTCCCATGGCCCTGTTTTTTCAAGGGCAGCGAGTTCTTCTGCAAGGTGTTGTTCCGGCTCTATCTCCAGGTAAGATATTTCTTCTGCGGTAGGGGCTCCGGTATCTTCGTGCTCGCGGGTAACCGACTGACTAGAGTCTGCATTTTGCAAAGGGTTAAGTGACGAGCAGGCAGAAAGAAGAAAAACACAGGCAGGAAAAAGACAGCAAACGACAACTTTGTTGGGTAGGATCATGAAATTTGATATGTAAAGATATGCTGATATTGCTTTGAAATCATATTGTTTTATTTTTCATCAGCGGTATGATTGGGCCCAAATTGGCACAATTCCGAATTTATTACCATTATTTTAGGGCGTTTTACAAGGAAAATTCTGTGGTTAGCCACTGTTTTTCGCCTAACTTAGGTTTCAAACAACGCTTTTTTGCAACAGAGCGATACGCTACGATATATCTCCTTGGATATGCATTGCCTGTGGCTGGCAGGCCCTTCTCTTTCAATCACTTTTTTTTTGATAAACTGCTATGTGGAAGTTCTTGAAATATCTTTTTTTCAGTTTGAGTATACTCGTTCTACTTTTGGCGGGCGGTGTTGCCGGCGGTTTGTATTATTTTGTGGTCGTGAACCCCGGACCTGAAGTTGAAGAGGGATATATAGAGGAAATTCTTGGTCGGGAAAGTCCTGTTTTCTTCCGTGATGGTGAAACCAAACTTGGGGTGCTTTTTCAAGATGTTCATCGCCAGTATCTCTCTTATAACACCATTCCTAAACATTTTGTTAATGCAATCGTAGCAGCAGAGGATGATGAGTTTTTTTCTCATTTTGGGATAGATATCCCAGGGATTGTCCGAGCCATGATTGCCAATGTAAAGGCGGGTAGGGTGGTACAAGGGGGGAGTACTATCACTCAGCAGACTGCCAAGAATCTTTTTAAACGAAAGTCTCGCAGCTATGAGGCTAAATTGAAAGAACTGCTGTTTGCTTTGCGCCTGGAGTATAAATATTCAAAGGAAAAAATCCTGGAGTTTTATAGTAACCAGTTTTTTGTCAGTGGTAATGGCCACGGACTGGGCGTTGCAGGCCGCTATTATTTTAACAAGGAACCATATGCCCTGAATTTATTAGAATGTGCTTATATAGCAGGCAGTGTTAAGCGGCCAAACTACTATAATCCGTTTACCAAGCGGAATCAGGCTGACCCGGTCAAAGCCAGGCAAAAGGTTGATGAACGGGTGAGGTATGTGTTGCAGAAGATGCTTGCTGCGCAAAAAATTACCAAACAGGAATACGAGCAGGCCATCCACAGCGATGTGACTTTTGAACGGGGGAAAATGGCCTTTCGCCTGAATACCACCATGGATATGGTGAGAGACGGGTTGAGCACTGCGGTTATCAAAGAGGCGCTGGAAGACCATGGCGTATCCAATGTATCTACCTCTGGGATCAGGGTTGTTACCACTATCGATAAGGATGTTCAGCATCAGACTTTGCACGCCCTGCGTCGGCAGTTGTCTCTGCTTGATGTCCGACTGCGTGGCTACAAAAGAGAGGCGATGCAGCAAGAATATAGGGACCTGGAGTATACGGGGGATAACGAGTTGTTACCAGGTGCCTTTGTATTTGGAGTTATCACGGAGGTCAATGATAAGAAAAAAACAGGATTTATTGCCAGTATCGATATTGGTGAAGGCAAGGCAACGGTAGTCTTGGATGAGTCAGGCATTAAAAGAATGATTCGGGCACTGGCCAGGTTCAATAAAAACCGATGGGCTGAACCTGACCGCAAGGATCGTCGTAAGCTGATAAAGCAGCTTCATCCCGGTGATACCGTGTATGTTAGTATCAGACCGACAGAGGGGGACGGTCCGCTGCTGGGAGATCTTGAGCGCTATCCCAAGGTTGAGGGCGGAGTTATGGCCCTGCAGGGAGGGGTTGTTAGGGCTATGGCTGGTGGTATGACTGATCGTTATTTCAATCGGGCTATTGATGCGAAGCGATTAATGGGGTCAACCTTTAAGCCTTTTCTCTTTGCGGCTGCTATGCAGCTCGGGTGGAGCCCTGTTGATATGCTTTCCAATCAACGGGATGTCTTTGTGTTTATGGGCAGACCCTATTTTCCCAGGCCTGACCATAAAAGCCCCCATGATGTTGTTTCTATGAGTTGGGCTGGGGTGAAATCTGAAAATATTGCTGCAGTGTGGCTCCTGTATCATCTCACTGACCATTTATCACCCCTTCATTTACGCGAGGTTGCCAAGCAGACGAAAATGGCACCCTTGGTTGATGATGGCATCGTTGAAAATTATCAGCAATTTAAACAACGGATAAGAGATGGTTTTGGAATTGTAGTTACCCGCAAGGTGCTTAAAAAAGCTGCCTTTGATAAAGCCAAAAAAAAACTGCGACCAGATTTTTTGTTTGATAATCGATTTGATGAATACAAGTTGGTTGAGCAATTGAACTATGGCCTCCATTTTGATCGCTTCAAAGAGCAACTCAAAAAGCTGCTGAAGGATAAGTCGCTTTCGTCGCGGACACGAAAAGACCTACAGCTAAGACGTAGCCTGTTGGATGATAATTATCTAAGCCTTGCTGAAACTATAGGCCGGTTAGATGCATATCGTCGCTATGTGGAAGCTGAAGCACAGCAGGGGGAGAATTGGTTTGGGGGCACACTTGCCGGCGACCTTCAGTTACCCCAGGGATTTTTGGTGCAGGATCAAAACGGTGGGGTGCACTATACCTCCGGTGGCAGGGGTCTGGGGGGCCGTCAATGGACTCGGTGGCCGGTTGAGCAGGTGATAAGTTTCTTGCAGACCTTGAATGCAAGCCAGCTTAACCTTTTTTGGGAAGGCATTCAGTTAGAGGGGAGCCTGACTGTAGCAGCTTATAATCAGTTGCAGGAACAGGTCTTAATAGAAGAAAATAAATTGTTGGCCCTCCGTCCATACTCCCAGGAAGTGTTGGCCGAGGTTCGTGATTACAGGATTATGCTTGGGCTCCAGTATCTTGTCAAGTTAGGCAAGGCATGCGGGATTGAAAGCAAACTGGAACCAGTGCTTTCATTTCCACTGGGATCAAATGTGGTTTCCCTGTTGGAGGCAACCAGGATGTACGAAAGCCTGGTCACCGGCAAAAAATTTATTGTTGTTGGACGGAATGGTCAAAAGATCAGCGATGAGGACTCGACTGCTGATAGAAACGGCCTGGCAATTATCGAGAGGATCGAGGCGCCGGATGGAGAAGTTATTTACCAGCAGACAATGACTGGTCACAGAGTCTTTGATCAGGCGACGGTTGCGGCAGTTGACAATATCCTGGAAAATACCGTGCTCCATGGAACCGGAAAATATGCCCATAATACGGTTCGTCTGCACAGTGCCAATCCAGCACGCGAGCAGGAATTGGCTGATTTTGATCTGCCTGTACCTCTGTTGGGGAAGACTGGGACTGCAAACAGATATCGTAATGCATCCTTTCTTGGGCATGTTCCTCTTTTAGGCGAGGATAATGAATCGTTTTTGAGCGTCGACAACGGATATACTGTGGGGGTTTATGTTGGGTACGATACCAATATACCAATGATCAAAGGAACGACCAGGATTACGGGCGGGCAGGGTGCACTACCGGTATGGAGTAAGGTGGCAGAGGCACTTCTGCAAAGCGAAAAAATAGGTGAGCGACTGGATGTGGTTGACCTGGCCTTTAATGGCTTGGGGTTGCAGTACCCTGATGTGGGGCAGCTTTTTTTATCGGTCGAACCGGACTGGGGGGGACGGTTGAAGCAAGGTGCTGGCGGGAAACATCAGTTAACGCCGCCTTCATTTCCAAGCAGTCTGGGTTTTGGAAAGTTTCTAGGCGATGAGCATTTTGAGCCAGTTCGCAGTTTTCATCCGTTCTGGGAAAATAAATGAGATAGTCGGAATCAAAGGGTAACGGTCAAGTAAAACATATTACTTCGTTTAGCGTGCTAGAGTGCCTCTCCTGCCTTCAGCAGAGGTAGCAGCCCTCTCCTGGTGCAAGGGGAGGATTTTCGACGTTTCTGCAGAAAGCGATTGTCCGTCACAGTTTTATTTGATATCTTTCCAGAGATTTTACCTCGGATCCCCTAACTGATCGTTTACGCTTACAATGTATCAGGTTAAATCGGAGCGTTGAGCAGGTTGGGAATTCGTTTTTAGGACAGTAGATAATTGGGTTTGTGGTGCACTGGGAATTTTACCCGACAATAAGGTAATGATAGGAAAATAATACGGCATGCGATGTAAATGGCCTAATCAAATCATCTGGTGCTTGTTGCTGGTGCTGAGCGGTTGTGTGGCACAAAAGCAGGTAGTAGACCCCTACTCTTCACGGCAGCAGCGAGACGATATCAGTATGCGTCAGGGACTGGAAGGTATCAATGGAAAATCTGTGACCCTGGATATGCAGGAACCGACTGTCCTGCCTGTTAAAGACATGCTGATGCCGACTCTTACCCTGATAAATGATCGTATCTATGCCTATGAACAAAAAATGGAGGCATTAAGAGACTTGCAGGAAAAGGCTGTTTCCAGTGCTTCTTCTCAAGACACTTTGAATGCAATGAGCGATTGTCGGGTACAGTTGCAGAATGTGCTTGTCGAATATAATGCCCTGAACCAGCGGTTGTTGCAAAAGACTGACTTGCAGGCCGCGCAGTTGCTGGCAGCGGATTCACTCCTACAGATAAGTGAAAAGGATATCAACTATCTGGAAAGTAGCTGCCAAAACCTGATGGCGGTTCCTTTGGTTCCCCAACAGCAGTCGTTGGTTCACACCAGGACTCTGCATGCGGAAGAGCAGTTATTGAAAGCAGCCGCAGCTGTAGATGACTATGCAAAAGTCATTAGTCATTATGAGCAACTTCCCCTTGAAGCTGGTCAGGCACCGTCTTTTGATACTACTTTTTTATATGGTCAGGCATTATTGAAGACCCACCGGGAGCCAGAGGCGAGAAAGGTTTTTGCTGACTTGTTGACCGTCATCCGCAAACAAGATCAGGCACAGTGGGAATTTCGTTTGATGCAGCTCATTGGCGATCTTGAATTCGGGCTTGAAATCTTTGATAGTGCAAAAGGCAGATATAAGGAACTTGCTGCTATTTATGAAGGGCTGTCCACCAAAAATGAGTGGGCGTTGCAGCAGTTGTCAGCTCTGGACAGGAATGTGTACCAGACTGATGAAGTAAGGTCGTATGCACAGTTGCTTAAGGTCTATTTGGGGTATAATCCTGATCGTGATGGATATGGAGTCGTTGAACAGGCGCAGAAGTATATTGCAAAATATCCTTATTCACCAGTTGCTTCAAATGCTGATTTAGTTCTGGAAAGAGCAAAAAAAGAGGCGGATGCCTGGTTGAAGTCGGTTCTTGCAAGAATAGATAGATTGGTTGAAGAAAAAAAATTCCAGGAAGCACTTTTACTTATTGAACGCGTTCCGCGGGACATTCTTCCTGTTGAGAAACAGGAAATGCTGCGTCGAAGAAGTGAACAACTGTTGACAGCAGAATCCATTTCTATTGAGACAACTCGGCTTGTTCAGGAACAGGAACTCCAGGAAGAGTGGAACCAGGGAATGCTCCTGCTTGAGGGGCGAGAATATGATCAGGCTATTGAGGTTTTTACCAGCCTGAGCGCTTCGTCTTATGCGGATAAAGCTCGCGAACGTATAGATGAGGCTGCAAAGCTTGCAGCTAGGGAGGGTCGCCAGCGGGCTGCTGAGATTTTTATGCGCGCTAATCGGACAGCTGACCCTGAGAGCAGGATAAAATTGCTTTTTGCCTCAAAGACATTATTACAGGATATATTAATTAAATATCCGCAATCCGGGCTCAGCGATAAGGTAAATCGAAACCTGGCAAGAATAGAGGAAGAGATAAATCGTATAGACCCCACCCTGTTGACAACACCTGTAACAGTAGGTGAGGGCACTGCCCCTTAATAAGGCCTGTCGTTGCAATAAAGGGAAAGTTAATTGAGTAGCTTGATATACTCAACACCATAGACCGTAACTATTTAGAGGAGTATGTGCATTATGGAGAAGAACAGGAATTTGATCATTGGAGGGTTAATCGTATTGCTGGTAATCTGCTCTATCTGGGGATCAGTGAGCAATCGATCAGCCAAGTCATTACAACTTGACTTGACGGCTGCCACTACGGAGTTGGATGCTTTGAAAGCTGAAAAACAAGCAGTTCCGGCTGAGCCTACAATTGTTACAGTCGAGGATCCACGTGTCAAAGAGCTGGAAGCACAGATTGCAGCTTTGCACGGGAAGAAACAGGCAGACGGCAATCAGGTAATGAAGCTCAAAAAAGCGAGAAAAGAACTCGTGCAGATCCGTAAAGCTAATAAGCGGTTTGAAGCACAGATTGCCCAGCAGAATGCAGTAATCAAAAATCTGCAGAATGCAGTAGGGGCAAATAAAAAGCAGGATGCAGCAGCTGTTGAGGAAGCAAATGTTTTGCGTGAGGGACTGGCAAAATTACAGGACAAAAGCGTTGCTGCTGGTCAAAAAATTAAAGAACTTGTTGCTGGCAATGAAAAAACCGTTCAGGAAAAGGAAAAACTGCAGGCTGACATAGTAAAGCTGCAAGCTGAAATGAGTGCTGCACAAGAGGTAATAGTTGCCACCCAGGAGCAAGAAACTGTAGCTGCTGAAGAAGAAAAAGAGCGGGTAGCAAAGCTTACCGTAGAAATGGAAATGTCCTTGGCCCAGGTCGTCGGTCTTGAAAAAATTGTTGAAGAAAAAACCGCCGCCTTGGAAGAAACCAGTCGCGAATTGGATCGGGTAAAAATCAACATGGATGTTTTGCTTGGTAAAATTTCTGATCAACAGGATGTCTTGCAGGAATTGGAGCAGGAAAATACTGATTTGGTACAGGATTTAACCGATAAAAACGAACAGCTTGCTGACTTGCAAGATCAATTGCAGCAGACTCCCCTCCAAGATTAATAGCCATTTTTTTAGATTTTACCTGGGAGCGGCCGATGGTCGCTCCTTTTTTTATATGCACTAACCCTGATTTTTCATCAGTTCAGGCGGCGTCAGGTTCAAAGTTTTTGGCTATGAATAGGTAAGCGTAGACTCCGGGTAAGCGTAGACTCCGGGTAAGCGTAGACTCCGATAGTAGTCTATATTCATTGTCAAGAGACTGAAGAAAATGATGCCGGACGGACTGACTTTTGGTGAACATTGTTGGAATTTGAAACTCCATGTGACTTTGCTCAACATAAAGAAATTGTGAGCATTTTGACAAATTGACATAATGCCCCCAGAAATTCTGGGCTAACCACTTTCCTGCTGACCGCGGAGTATGTGATCGGTCTAGTCAAAGCGGATGGCGTGATTAAAACTTTAGTTTACCTTGTCATGCGTGTCTCATGGGGGCGGCCTGTCTTATGTATGCCTCAGGGCTGTAAATCCCCCTCTCTTTGGGGTTTTTTCTACCCACATACTCTTGGTTTTTAACGTAGCCAACTTGTAGACAGGGGTGTGTTTTGAGAGTTTGTCAACATTGTTGATTGATCCTTGAACGTTGACAAAGGAACAGATGTCGCTTACTTCTTTGGCAGTCATTGGTGAAACTTGGTTAAGCCCACCTATTTGTACCTTGCGGAGGAATTTCTAATGTCTCATATTGTCAGTAATACTGTAAGCGTTGATGGTTGCACCATGCACTATATTGAGGCTGGCGAAGGTGGAGAAAAAGTTATTGTGCTCCTGCATGGGATGAAGTTTAAGGCAGAGACCTGGCAGGAACTTGGCACTATGGATTTTCTTGCTGCCCAGGGATTTAAGGTAGTGGCTGTTGACATGCCCGGATTTGGGAAGAGCCCGGAGTGCGAAAAGGTACCTGTCGAAGCCCTGCAAGCTTTTCTACAAGTTATGTGCCTGTCGAAGGTTATCCTGATCGGTCCTTCTATGGGCGGTAAAACATCGATTGAGTACGCCGTTACCCATGGGGATAATCTAGCGGCGTTGGTTGTTGTAGGTGCTGTAGGTGTTGAGGAAAATAAATCCAGGCTTGCCCGGATTCAGGTACCGACTCTTATCGTCTGGGGGAGTAAGGATGCAGTATCTCCTTTAGCGATGAGCGATATACTGGTTGAAGAACTTGCCGATTCCCAGCGAGTGATCATAGATGGCGCTCCTCATCCCTGTTATCTTGACCAACCAGACCAGTGGCACGACGTATTGAGAAAATTTTTGATAAACAAGTAAGTTACCCCTATCCGCTTCGAGCTGACCAATGGATAAAACTCTAATTATTGCTGAAAAACCGAGTGTAGCCGCAGATATCGTCAAGGCCCTGCCCGGTAAGTTTACCAAGTCAAAAACGCATTTCGAAAGCGATGACTATATTGTTTCTTATGCCATTGGCCATCTGGTATCCATAGCCTATCCCGAAGAAATCAGCCCTGATTTCCAGAAGTGGAGCTTGGATAACCTTCCCATCCTTCCCCTTGAGTTTCCGCTGAAGGTCTTGCCGGGGACCAAATCTCAGTATAATGCACTGAGTAAACTGATCAGAAGACGTGATGTCTCGGTTATCGTCAATGGATGTGATGCTGGCCGGGAGGGTGAACTGATTTTTAAATATATCCTCAAACAGTCATGGACTAATTCTGTCAAAGCCAAACAGATTCGTCGACTCTGGTTACGTTCCATGACTCTGGATGCTATTCGGGACGGGCTTGCAAATTTGCGCAGTAATGACGAAATGCTCCCCCTTGAAGATACTGCTCTTTGTCGTTCAGAGGCGGACTGGCTCATAGGTATAAACGCCACCAGAGCATTGACCTGTTATAACTCCAGGTTTGGTGGGTTCAGAAAAACGCCGTGTGGCAGGGTGCAGACGCCAACCTTATCACTGCTGGTGAAGAGGGAAGCCGAACGGCGAGCCTTTACTCCTACCACCTACTGGGAATTGCGCGGCAATTTTGCCTGTGAAGACGTTAAATATGAGGGAATTTGGATAGATTCCTCGTTTAAAAAAGATGAGAGTCAACCCCATGGACGGCAGAGCCGTATCTGGGACGCCCAAAAGGGTGAAGATATTGTCGCCCTCTGTAAAGGGAAACCAGCAGTCATTGAGGAAACAAGCAAGCAGTCCACCCAAGGCGCACCTCCTCTATATGATTTGACCTTGCTCCAAAGAGAGGCCAATAGCCGGTTTGGTTTCAGTGCCAAAAATACGCTTGGCTTAGCCCAGGCCCTGTATGAAAGACATAAACTGATCACCTACCCCCGAACTGACAGCCGTTGTCTACCCGAGGATTATCTGCCGACTGTCAAAAAGGTAGTGGCTGCGCAGCAACAGTGGCAATTTGGCAAATTTGCCCAAGAGGCGATTGAGCAGCAGTACCTGAAGAAGAATAAACGAATTTTTAATGATAAAAAAATCAGCGATCACTTTGCTATTATACCTACTGCCGGGTTAGCTAAGACGTTGACTGAACCAGAGTTGAAGATTTACCAGATGATTGTGCAGCGCTTTCTGGCGGCCTTTTTTCCGCCTGCTGTGTATCACAATACCAGAAGACTTTCCGTTGTCGAGGGAGAGACCTTTCTTACAGAAGGGAAAATTTTGGTTAAACCTGGTTGGCGGGCTATTTACGGCGCAGGCAGCAGTGGAAGTGAAGGCAACGAATTGCAGCCCATTCCTGATGTTGAAACGGTACAGTGTCAGGACGTGCTTGCAGAGGAGAAACAAACCAAGCCTCCGCCTCGTTTTTCAGAGGCCACGCTGCTGTCGGCCATGGAAAATTCCGGTAAACTGGTGGATGACGAAGAACTTGCCGAAGCTATGAAAGAAAGGGGACTGGGGACGCCAGCAACGAGAGCCGCAATTATTGAAAAGTTGCTCAATGAAAAATATATGGTCCGCGAACAGCGTGAACTTGTGCCCACTGGAAAGGCGGTTGAACTCCTCTCCCTGCTTGAAGCCCGGAATATTGATGTCCTGGCTTCACCGGAACTTACCGGTGAGTGGGAGTACAAGCTCAACCGTATCCTCAAAGGCAACATGACGCGCGAACAGTTCATGCAGGAAATTCGCGATATAACCAGTTCCATAGTTGAAAAAGTGAAATCCGGAGAAGAAAGCAATATCCGTGAAGCACCGTTTTCCCCGGTCGACGGACGCCGGTTTTTTGAAAATGCGACAGCCTTTGAATCGGAAGACAAGAAGCTTGTTATTCGCAAGGTACTCGGTGGTCGGGTCATGAATGAAGAGGAAATTGTTGATCTTATTCAGGGGAAAACCATGGGCCCCTTTGACGATTTTAGATCCAAAAAAGGTAAACCTTTTGCTGCGGCAGTGCGGATTGCTAACTCAAAGGTCGAGTTTCTTTTTGCAGACTCAACCGAAGATCTTGACCTTGCAGAGATTACAGCGCAAGAACCTTTGGGAATATCACCGGTTGATCAAACCAGGGTGTTTGAAACCCCTGTAGGCTTTTTGTCGGAATCTGCTCTGGAGGGTGATAAAAAGAAAGGCTTGCGTATCTCCAAGATGATTTTGGGGCGCAGACTGGATGCCGATCATATTAAACAATTACTCACAGATGGTAAGACAGAACTCATCACTGGGTTTATATCTAAAAAGAAACGACCATTTGATGCTTTTCTCCTGCTTGATGGCAAGGGGAAAATTAGTTTTGAATTTCCACCGAGAAAAAAGCGTGCCCGCAAGGGCAGCTCTGATACAGGCCAAGCCGAGTAAATATCAATTTGCAGGCATGGGTGTGCGTAAATACATTATATGTGATGCGATCAACAATGCAGCATTGAAACTGGCAGTTCTGATACCGCAAGCAACTTGCCAGGACTGATCAAAAGAACATCTAGGAGACTGTCGGATAAGGTTTTTTCCCCATATCGGCGTTATTTTTAAAAAATCAATGCTCACAGGTAAGCGCAGACTCCGATATCAGTCATATGGCTGTGCTTGAATTGCTGAAAATGCCTCGGAGTCTACGCTTACCTGATTTGAGAAAAAAATCCTATTATCCAACAGGGTCCTAGTGAATATTGAATAGTAGAGCCGGAAAGAATCCGGTTCCATGAGGAAAAAATGAGAGAGTTAAGAGAAGGGTACCAAGACAAGGATGGAGAAGAATTGGCTGCGACCGCCGTCCGTATTGCATCAGACGCCAAGGCAGAGGATATAACGGTCCTCGATGTTCGTGGAATATCGTCGTTCACTGATTATCATGTTATCATGAGTGGTCGCTCAACCCGTCATGTTCAGGGGTTGGCAGAGGCTATTGAACGTGAACTTCGCTCAAAGCGGGTGAGCACCAAACACAGTGAAGGCTTGCGAGAAGGACAGTGGGTGCTGCTTGATTTCGGTGACATGGTGGCACACATTTTTTATAAGGAAATTAGGAAATTTTACGATCTGGAAGGACTGTGGCATGATGCAGTGCGGGTCGATGTTGATCAACTGCTGGAAGAGTCGGAGTAAGGAGCTGTCCGTAAATAAGTTGGACAATATCGCGCTCATATTTAGGTTAGATTTGGGTGATCTAATTGAACAAAGCCGCAGACGTAGTTGTGCTACGTTGAGGACTTTGTGATTGAAGATCAGCCAAAGATGACCTGAAGATGCGATGCGAGATGTTCAAGTTATTTCCGGACAACTCCTAAAAGAGCGTTAATTGGTGATACCGTTTTTTAAGATTTGGTATCGCAAAGGGATGCAGACCTATTTTGGGACTATTTGCAGGTAAATAGTTTTGAATAAGCAGTCTTTTACAGGACGTGAGATGCAATATATAAGTACGCGAGGCGAGGTTGATCCGATTGGGTTTAGGGATGCTGTGATGATGGGGCTTGCCAGAGATGGCGGCCTTCTGCTTCCTCAGTTTTTACCCACTGTATCAGAAGGGAAACTGGAGCAGTGGCAGAACCTGACCTATCAACAGCTTGCGGTTGAGGTTTTATCACTTTTTATTGACGACATTCCTAAGCTGGAACTGGAAGAGATGGTGGATCGTTCGTATGCCGCCTTTTCACACCCGCAGGTTACGCCGGTCACTAAAAGGGGAGGTCTATATATCCTGGAATTGTTTCATGGGCCGACCCTTGCCTTTAAAGATGTGGCCCTGCAACTGCTGGGTAACCTGTTTGAATATCAGCTTGGACGTACCGATGGGCAAATGAATATTCTGGGTGCCACCTCGGGAGATACCGGCAGTGCCGCCATTGCCGGTGTTCGGGGCAAAAAGGGGATCAATATTTTTATTCTCCATCCCCATGAGCTGACAAGTCCTATTCAGGCTCTGCAGATGACCACCGTGCTTGATTCCAATGTTTTTAACATGGCTGTTCGCGGTACCTTCGATGATGCTCAGGCCATGGTGAAAACCCTTTTTAATGATCTTGCCTTTAAAGATGCCTATCATCTTGGGGCTATTAACTCCATTAACTGGGCGAGGGTGCTCGCTCAGGTGGTCTATTACATCTACGCTTTTTTGAAATTATTTAAGCGCGGGGAGACCAGTGTTGATTTTTCTGTGCCCACCGGTAACTTCGGTGATATTTTTGCTGGCTATGTGGCCAAACGGTTACTGCCCAAAGGATGTATTCATTCTCTTATCCTTGCTACTAATGCCAATAATCTTTTGACACGGTTTGTTACAGGGGGGGATTATTCAAAAGGAAGTGTCGTTGCCACCAGTAGTCCTTCTATGGATATTCAAATAGCGTCCAATTTCGAACGTTACCTCTACTATTTAAGAGATGAAAATGGTCAACAGGTCAAACAGGATATGACCGACTTTGGTAATACCGGAACCCTGGATTTGAGTAGCTTGAAGAGTCAGGTGAGCCAGGATTTTCTTTCTCGTTCTGTTTCTGAGGAGGAGACCCTGGCGATGATCAGGGATTTTTACAACCAGGAACAGTACCTCCTCGATCCTCATACGGCTGTAGGCGTGAAGGCTGCATTGGAGTGTGCAGATAACAAGCGACCTGTCGTCTGCCTTGCCACTGCTCACCCTGCAAAATTTGGCGCTGCTGTGATGGAGGCCATTGGCGAAGAACCTATACTGCC
>JAUVLX010000308.1 GCA_030600525.1 Desulfobulbus sp.
CCGTATACCCGGCATACGAAAAACCAGCGCCAGTAGCAAGGATAATACCATTAAAATCTGCGTGCAGCCCCTTACCCGGCAACACCAGCAACAGACAACCAGCCACTGCCATCAGGGTCGACAGGCCCCATATAATCCCCAGCCGTTCCTTACGAACAAAATAACCTAAAATACCCGCAAAAACAGGCGCACTGCCAATGGCAACCATGGTCCCTACCGCGACCCCGGTTTGAGCAACCCCGGAAAAAAAACAGAGTTGATACGTTGCAACAAAAAAAGCTGAGACTCCAACCAGAGGCACAGACCAATTCGCCTCTTTCCGAAAAGAACCACGAAAAAGAGAGAAAAGCAGGAGTACCAATCCGCCAACGGCAAGCCTGACCGCCCCGATTGAAAGTGGCGTTGCTTCAGCAGGTGCCAATCCCTGAGAAGTCCCGGTTGTCCCCCAAAGCATTGCTGCCCCTAATATAAACCAGACACCTGCGAGTTCGTGCTTTTTTTTATATGTCGACAAAGAAGCTCCCCTTCTCTAACTTCACTTAAGAAAAATATTTTTTCTTCCTACCTTCAGCAGCCTCTGCTTACCTTATTATGGAAAAATGGTAAAACTTTATCCATAGAGAGTATCAATTATAGAGAGGTTTCGATACTTCTTGTGTCTGTGCAGGACCAAAATACTCAAAAAAAAATTTCCATTATTCCCTATTGCCAGACAGAAGATTTGTTAATGACGCCCCCTCTTTGGCGTGGTAGTGTTGCTACCTGTTTTTATCCAAGCCTAAACAGTATTTTGAAATCAGCTCATTCGCTCTTACCCTTAAGCCCAGATCAGCTGTCCCAAAAAAATCGCATCCAAACACCTTCATCTCCCAAACAACATGCTGTCATTCTTCCACAAAAACACACTGCCTTATTACGTAATTGCAGCGATCATTATCCTGTATACTGTGCTCGCTCTTCCTATGGTCAAGCAGATCGGTATTTCCTTTGATGAACAAACAGACCTCATCATTGCCCAAAGCTACGACACAGAGCCCTATGGCTGGCTCCATGGTGACGATATGGATCCGACCAATGTCCGATTGCCCATGTACCTTTCCTGGCTTACTTTTGACCTGACAGACAACGATCTTTATTCTGCACGTCTGACCAGCTGCATACTGGGTATACTCACCTTAGCAGCAGTCTTTCTCTATTGTTGCCGTGCATTCTCGCCGACAACAGGCCTGACCGCCTGCCTGATAATGGCGATCAGCCCCTATTTCCTGGCGTTTTCCAAGGTCGCCTTCACCGAAGGCGACATCTTCATCACCTGTCTCGCGGCCTGGCTGCTCTTCTTTGTCACCAGGATGAAACAAGAGCCTACCTTTAAATGGATTACTGCCACAGGGCTGTGCCTGGGCCTGGTCATTTCAGCAAAGGCCTCAGGAGCAGCACTGGTTGGCGCAACAATCATTGCTTTACTGTTACCACAAAAACGACCAGATCATCAGCCGCTTGCGCCAGCCTCTCTCCCTTTCACCAAAATTGTTATGCTCCTGAGCATGATGACCATGGTCTTGGTCGTAGTAGGGATGGGATACTTTCTCACCGGAGCAGATTCACTTACAGAGCTTCCCATAAAATATGCTGCGATAGGCGATGGTCGTATATTACTCCATTACCTGCTGGCACTGTCAATCTGGTTGCTGGTACTTGCTGTAATGGTAAAATACAGAAAACGTTCCACCGGACATTGGTGGTCATTGCTCCTAACTCTTGGTTTGGCTGCAATAACTTTTTTTATCATTCCACCTGTGCACATTACCAACCCCACTATTATAGCCAGCCTGGCAGATATATTTCTTAGCAGTTCAAACGCCTTTAGTTGGCACTTTGCAGCAGAAGCGTTCTCCCTTCATTTTTGGGTTCTCCTCCTTAAATCTGGCATCATTCTAGGGATAGGGTTATGGCTTGGCGTTTTGACAGCCTTATGGCGATGCCCCAAACGACCTGCTCTGCGAATACCGCTTATCTTTTTTATTGCCTACTTTGCCTTTCTTCTTCTTAAAATGGTCCATGCGCAGACCTATTTTATGATGCCGCTTTATCCACTAGTGGCAATTTTCCTAGCCGACCTCCTGGTACTGGCTTACAAAAATTATCGCAAAATAACCCTTGTTGTCATCGCCTGCGGCCTGATCACAACCACTTATGACCTTATCCGTACCTACCCCTATGTACACCTCAATGGGTACCAATGGGTCGGAGAAAAATACCTTGGCGGACGGTCCACCCTGGGATACAGAAGCATTGTCCAAACACCATCAGATGGGCTGGAGCAGGCTTTATCATGGATACAAAACAATGTCCCTGGTGGGGAGCGGCTATACTACTTTACCTATGCAGACCACATTGTTCGCCCACGTATGCGGCAGGCTGGCATTCTTTTCCTCAACGGGTTTCACCCCACCTATAGCATGGACCAGGCCAACTATGTCCTGATCCATATCAACTCAATTATCAATGATGGCCGTGGCCAGACAGATCCCCAAGGCTCCATCTACAAATACTATTTTGATCAGGAAAAGCTGAAAAAGGACTTCAGAAAAGTATACATCGAAAAACGTCCTTTTGGTCTGGAGGTTGCCTCAGTCTGGTACCGTAAGGTACCCTACAAGATCGACCACATGGGCAATATAGATGGACTCACCACTGAAAAAAAAGGAGTGGAACGCCACCAAAGTGCTGAGTAGCTGGACGCCAAACAAAGAGAGTACTGCCTGAAATCAACCAACACCTTCAGGGAACGGGTTAAAACTACAATCCGATCCTCGAAGGCAGGCTAACGTCATACTCGGAAAAACATTTTAAATGAAAAAGCTCACAGATACTTCTGAATCCCATAAATGCAGGAAGCTATAAGTGCAGTCAGCAAGTAGACGTTGAGCGAGAACATACCGCTAAAAAGAGAGGATCCGAGTACCCGCAACCGCTCGTTAAAAGTCGCGTCGCCACGGATAATTCTATGCTCTGCAATACCGAGGCTTATTATCGGCCGTTTTCTGTATAAAACTTTTGTGAACGCCGATAAAAGGCCTCGGACGCTTAGAACTACCAAAAATACAGGCCATGCTATTGATACCCATTCCATATTGCCCTCCCCCTATTTAGCTGTATTTTCCACTGGATTTCCCTCTGTGCTTGCGCTAGATATTCGATACACCAGTAGGCAGTTACGTACTGCATACAGGAATGAACCTACAACTTGCCATACCCCATAGCAATCATAGTTTTCATCAAGAAAAAGAGAATCCCTCCACAGAGTGGCAAAACAAGATTACAATCGAGAAGCATACTATGAACATCAGTAAAAAATATTCCTTGAATTTCGCCTGGGCCTTCGTCGCTAGCCTCCTTCTGGCAACAACATCATTTGCGACAACGACATTTCACATCACGGCCACAGATGCTGTGGAAAACATTGAGTGTGACTACCTGGAAATTGACAACAATCAGGTTTCATGCACAGCTAACAACCTCCTTATTACCTATGAACTCGCCAAAATAAAAAGCGTGAAAGTCGTTTCTCCGGGAAAGTCGTATTACACGCAGCGCTTTACCCCGGAAACGATAACCAAAATCAACACTCTTAATTACGAAAAAATAGCCAGTACCAAGGCAACCAAGACAAAGGATACTGATGCTTCGCCTCATTCAGCGGTTGCTCAGAAATTGTCCTTTGACTCCCTTGAAGGCTTTGGCCAATCGTTAGAAAGGAGATACAAACATGTTATTGCCAACAGTGTATTACACATAATCCTGGTGGGCGCAGGATTTGTTATATTTTTAATTGGCGGCCTCTGGTACACCATCGAGACATTTCGTGTTGGCATTTTATGGGGCCTGAGCTGCTTGTTCTTACCGCTTGTTTCATTCGTTTTTCTTTTTGTGCATTGGAGGGTTGCAGCTAAACCTTTTTTTGTATCGATGCTTGGGGTGGCTCTTCTCATTTCGGGAACACTCTTTGTGCCTGCAGGCGGGACAGCCTCGTATATAAGTAAATCGCGATCTACTCAACGGGTAATAAACAATACACCATCTGCGAACTATCAGTGTACGGGGAAGGTATATTGTTCGGAGATGACGTCATGCGCCGAGGCCAAATTCTATCTGCGCAATTGCCCTGGCACGAAAATGGATGGTGATAATGATGGCATTCCTTGCGAGCAACAATGGTGCGGCCACTGAAAACGCAAAAAGCCAACCACTCTGTGAGTGATTGGCTTTTTACAACAATCAAAAAATATACGTTTTGGCTCATGTTGCGTTTTAGGGTCTTATTTGACCAGCACTTCAACCAGCGAGGGCACTGGGCTCATACCATTGCACTGTAACCTTTCAATGAAT
>JAUVLX010000330.1 GCA_030600525.1 Desulfobulbus sp.
ATTACGGGGGCCACCAGTGCTTTCAATAGCTTTCTCTATTTCCTCAACCAGTTCATTACCGTCAATAGGTTTGGTCAAAAAAGAAAAAACTCCCTGTCGAGTCGCCTCTACAGCTTCAGGAATGGAACCGTGTGCGGTAATGATAATGACTGGGATCGACCTGTTTTGCTTACGGATAGCCTCAAATAAGGCCATGCCATCAATACCAGGCATGCGCAAATCTGTTAAAATAACATCGGGCTTGACTGCTGCAAATGTTGCCAACGCCTCCTCAGCACACTCTGCTACAGATACATCGTACCCGCTGGACTGAATCCGTAATTTCCATAAACGCAGTAGATCGGTCTCATCATCAACCAAAAGGACCTTATATTTTTTATCACTCATTTCTTTTGCCTTGCAGGTATGAACCGTGCTTACAACTCTCTGTTTTTAATTATATTTTCAATATTCTTTAACTGTTCGATCTGTTTCTGCAGCTCATTGATGCGTTTGCCATCCTGTTCGATCTGTTTCTCTAAAACGGTGGCAGCCTCAAAGAGTTCACGGTTTTCTTCCTCTAAAGTCTCTTTTTCATCCGTCAGGCGGTTACGCTGGGACCAACGATTAATCTTTTCTTGATTAATGCGTTTTACCAAGAGATACAGGCCCTGCAGACTTTGCCTTTCCTCTGGATGCAATTCTATATATTCCTTGAGCGTTTCCATCCCGACCTTAAACTGCTTGTAACTCGCATAATGGTGTAAACTTAAGCAGATAAGCTGAAGAGTGCTGCCTGGATCTTTTTTTTTCCACATCCAGGGACACATGTTTGTAATAGGCCTTAAAGTCGTTGCGAGAAAGCTCACGAGACTCCTCAAGGCATGCCAGCAGGCTGTCACAATCTGTGGGCGAAAAAATGACCGTTGGCACCTGCTTTCCCTGAGATGTGAAGGAGTTGGAGGACAACCCTGTACACCCAGCAAGCAACATACAAAGAAAAAAAATGCTAAAAAATTTCCACCATTTCATACTGCGACACCTTTCACACGGGGTAAAGTTACAGAAAATCGAGCTCCAGAACGACCAGGCAGCAACCGTAGCGTCCCACCACATCCTTGAACGTACTCTTTACTTATTGCAAGTCCCAGGCCAGATCCTTTAACAGTTGACTGCTGAGGTGGCTTTCCCTGAAAAAAAGGAAGGAATATCTGGGGACGATCCTCTTCGTTTATCCCTGGACCGCTGTCCTCAACAATCACATTAATCGTATTATTTTTTTTTCGCATATAGACATGGATTGCTCCATTATCCGGTGTAAATTTAATGGCATTGGCTACCAAATTATCAAACACGGTTTTTATCTGCTTCGGGTTACAGGCAATCTTCACAGGTTCAAGGGCAAGGTCCAGTGCTATATTACGGGCAAGCATAGGATTGTGATGATCAGCAACAACCTCACCTATAAGCCTATCAAGATCAGTCTCTATCAGATCAATTGGCGCTTCCCTGGCCTCGGCCATATTAAAATCCAGGATATTTTCAATCAGTCGCTGCAACTTATGACAGTTACTATCTAAAATACTTACCACCTCTTCCTGGCTGGTACTTAATGGTCCCACCACCCCGTCTTTTAACAATCCGGCCCCTTCTTTAATGGATGCCAAAGGGGTCTTCAGCTCATGGGATATATGAGCTATCATCTTGACCTTTTCCTTATCAAGGGTATCCAAGCGTTTACGCAACCAATCCAATTTCTCACCCAACGCCTCCAAATCCCTAGATCCTGACACTACTATTGGAGTTGAAAAATCACCTCCGCCCAAACGATCAATCCCTTTGTCAATTTGGGCTACAGGTTTGACTATCAGGGCAATAAAGATGACAATTAGCAGGACACTAAATCCTATCATACCGGACACCTGCCATATCAACGCGGTTTTATTACGCTGAACATTCCCCTTAATCTCGTCCACCTCAGTACCCATTAAAGCATTACTGAGCTGTTCCAACTGCCCGGCTATAGCAACCACTTCGCTATAGAGCAAAAGGGCTGCCTCCTGCGTCTTTTCCCTCTGCTCCGGCCCGCCTGAAGCCAAATTTAAAACAGCAACCAGGTATTGTGCTTTTGCCTGGAGACTTTCTATAAAAAAAAGCAACTCATCATCCGTATTACCAGCTGAAAACTGTTGGAGAACTTTCTCAAGCTCAGTCTCAACCACATTAACATTCTGTAAATGGCTGGATTCACCAAGCACATTATAGAGACGTGCCGAACGTTCTTGATCATGCAACAAATCAATCAATTGCCTTGATTTCTCAACGCGGCTGACCGACCGGAAAACGGCTACAGCACTCTGCTGCACTAAACCATCCAAAATTTGCACCGCACTGAACAAGGCAATGAGCAGTGGCAAAGAGACCAGAATAAAGCCTATCAAAAGAAGGGAGAAAAATGACCGAGGTCGAAAAAAACGCACTATTATTACCTAGTAAGATAGATATGATCCAAATACATAAGGCGTGACTCTGGTTGACGAACCACAAAAAAACCAAGATTTTCGATATGCCCCAAATCCATATTTCTTGATTGTGGTGCCTGTTCAACTTCCGCAAGCGGCACCTGCAAATCATTCCAGCCCTGATGCACAATAAATTTTCGGTGAAATCGATCAGAAAAGACTGAACCGCTTTCCTTGTGCTTTGTGTCGTGGATGCGACAGTGAAGCTCAAGTGACTGCTCTAGAGGATTATAAACACTGAAATGCAACATGCTGTAACCGTGCCAGTTATGAGGGAAATAAAACAAGGTGGTGCCAGAATAGGTTGCGGTAGTCAACTGGACCTGGAGCGCCCGCTTGCCATGCCGCACAATTTCCCCTTGGACTTCCAACTGCCGCGAGTTGACCCAGCGCAAACGTTCAAAAGGGGTTTCAAAATCTGCAAGCACCGGAAATTGCTTTTGCGCAACCTGTTCATCAACAAGACTGCGGGCAAGAGGCCAAAGAGCAAAAAGGAGGCAGCCACAGACAAAACAATGAAATGGTTTCAACCACCATCTCATTACCCCTACACCCTTATACTTGAGAGTGAGTAGAGCATAGCCTACCAGGCAGCCAAGTTGATTACGCAGAACATCATACACGTCAGGTGAACGGTGACTGCTATACATCTGCAGTAATTCGACCGAAATTCCCAACACGAGCACAATCAAAAACGCCATTGCAAGGTGTTTCAGGTCTAGCCACTGCCTTTTCCGGTGTATCAAATATTGAAAAAAGAGGATGGTAACAACACAGAAAAAGAAGATATGACCAAGATCCCAAGCGGCCTTGTGCGATTGGGGGGAATGATAGGTAGGGCCACCGAAAAAAAAGAAAGGAGCCACTCCACCAAGGATGACACATAAAAAAAGGGAAGATCTCATCGTGTATACACCCCTGTTCCTCCAAATACAGTACGTAGGGTGGATAAGCGCAGCGCATCCACGCGGAATCCGATGCATAGCATTGGTGGATGCGCTATCGCTTATCCACCCTGTCACAGCTATCGGAGAATAGAATTTCTTCCTCAGATCAGGCAAGCGTAGACTCCGAGGCATTTGCAGGAAATCAGGCACAGTCATATAACGAATATCGGAGTCTACGCTTACCTGCGAGCATTGATTTTCTAAAAATAACGCCGAGATGGGAAAAAAGGCCATTATCCTACTTCATCGTGTATACCCCTGTTCCTCCAAATACAGCATAATTTCCTGTACAGCCTCTGCCGGGGTCAACTGGCTGGTGTCAATGGTCAACTCTGGATGCTCTGGAGCAATATAAGGATCAGACA
>JAUVLX010000020.1 GCA_030600525.1 Desulfobulbus sp.
TCGTACTATTTTGAACATGATCTTTCCACATTTAACAGTGCTCCATTTTTGCAGTACCTGTTTGATACTTATCCTCCTCATTTTTTTTAGCAGTTCTCTTGCCGCTGGTCCAGTGGACCAGCTCTTCCCAAATCAAGAAGATAAAGGGGGCTTAAACAGCGATAACAGGCCCCGTGTGGTTGCTAAAACCCAGGTGGTTAAAATGCCCTCTGTTGAAGTGGAAAAGGACCATCAAATAATTGATCCTACCTCTGCTGGAAAATTTTTTCTGTCTTTGCCGAGGAGCCTGCCTGAATATATAGGTCTTTATTCTAAACCAGCATTCACCACTGGCGGACTCATCGTTATTATTGTTTTATTAGTTCTATTGGTCATTCTTAACTATCGAAAAAAGAAAGTTATTATTGCAACAACTGAAGAATTAAAAAAAGCTGAAGCACGGTATCATCTCATTTTTGAACAATCACCCATCTCGTTATGGGAAGAGGATCTGTCCGAAGTAAAAAACTATCTTGATGGACTTCAGGCTGATGGCATACAGGACCTTGGACAGTACTTTGAGACGCACTCTGATGCCTTGCGAGTGTGTGCTGACAAGATAAAGGTCACTGATGTTAATGCACGCACCCTTGAGTTATATGAGCTTGATGATAAAAAGGATTTGTCGTCTATTAAAGATATCCTTCCCCAGGGATCAGAGTGGATTATCAAGGAAGAAATAATGGGCTTTCTGGATCGGGGATCCTTTGAAGTGATCATTTCCAATCGTACATTATCCGGTAGAAAACTGACTATTGAACTGCGAGCTGTCATTGCCGCGGGCTACGAGAAAAATTGGGGGAAAGTGTATGCGTCTGTCATCGATATAACAGAGCAGACCACACTTAAACAGGAAAAAAAGCAGTACGAAAAACAAATTCAACAAACCCAGAAACTGGAAGCAATAGGAAGTCTAGCCGGTGGAATAGCCCACGATTTCAACAATATTCTTTCTCCAATTATGGGGAGAGCAGAATTGATGTTGCTGGAAGCTGGCAACAATGCACTGATGCAGGAACATTGCCAAAGAATACTGGATGCATCCAAAAGAGCGCGTGATCTTGTTAGGCAAATTTTAACCTTTAGTAGGGAGGTCGGACAAGAAATCAGACCAGTTTCTATGGAAAAAGTTTTGGAGGAAGTTGTGCAGCTTATTCGTCCGATTTTGCCAGCGACTATTAAGCTTGCCCAGGAAATACCGGTTAATTTGCCTTTGGTTATGGCTGATACCACCCAGTTGCATCAAGTAATCATGAATCTGGTCACCAATGGTTTTCATGCCATGGAAAATGTAAAGGGTACTTTACAGATTGAACTTGGCGAAGTTCTTTTAGGGATTGATCATTGTTACGACAACGCGCTTTCACCTGGGCGTTACCTCTGTCTTACCGTTGCTGATACTGGCCATGGTATGAATAAAGCAACCATTGAAAAAATTTTCGATCCATATTTCACCACCAAGGCAAGGAATAAAGGAACAGGCCTCGGGTTGTCCGTTGTACATGGTATTTTGCGAGGATATGGTGGCGGTATCCGAGTGACAAGTGAGGTGGGAACTGGCAGTACCTTTTTTGTATACCTCCCTGTTGTTGAAATGAAAAAAAGCTGTTCTAACAATCAGAAAATGCTGGGGCCTATTCCTGGAGGCGATGAACATATCCTTTTGGTTGATGATGAGATATCCGTTGCAGAAGTCTCCAAAAATATGCTGGAAAGATTGGGATATAAAGTAACCATGCGGGTTAGTAGTCTTGAAGCATTTGAGGCATTTCGAAATCTCCATGACCAGATAGATCTGGTGATAACCGATCTAACAATGCCTCATTTAACAGGACTGGAACTACTCGCAAAGGTGAGACAGATTAATAACGAAATTCCGGTGATAATCACTACTGGCTTCAGTCAGCAGCTTGACAGTGATAAATCATCAGCCTTAGGAGTTGATGGGTATCTTACTAAACCTGTCCTTATGGAAGATCTTGGTCATTTGGTGCGATCCGTGCTCGACGGAGTCGGGAAAAGTGAGCACTTACTATCAACAAATAAATGAGTCCGTTGATTAACTAGGGTTTTCGTTCAAGGTCGAGGCATGATGGAAAAATAACCACAGCCATATAATTGATATTGCGATGATTATTTTTTTAGCATAACGAAGAGATTGGGCGAAAAGATAGTAAACCAACAGGCTCATAAATAGGTGTAGTCAAAAAGTGGTAACAGTAAGAAGGGGGATGTGATAAGGAGTAAACTTTTCTTCTGATACGGCGTTATTAACAGCGCAAATTTGTCAGAGTCGCAACCTTATATTTTTTGTTATCTTCATTTCTTTTAATCTCTTTAATTACCTCAATACATTCTATAATGGCCAAGAAAAATATAATTGTCATAGGCGGAGGTGCATCCGGACTGATGGCTGCAGGTGTGGCCGCAACTAACGGTGCGCGTGTCATTTTACTGGAAAAGATGAAAACCCCGGCTAGAAAAATACGGATAACCGGCAAGGGGCGCTGTAATATTACAAATACTGCTCCATTAGTAGATTTTATAGCCCATTTTGGCAAATCGGGTCGTTTTCTCAGACAAGCTTTTGCTCAGTTTTTTTCAAGCGAGCTGATAACGTTTTTAGAAGGACAAGGCTTGAAAATCGGATTTGAAAGAGGAGGTCGCGTCTTTCCTGCAGATGGGGATGCGCCGCTAGTTGCCCGTTTATTGATTGATTGGGTTAAAGACGTGGGAGTAGAATTGCGGACAGATGTTTCGGTTGTAGACCTTCTTATTAAAAATGACAGGGTTGCTGGAGTGGTCTGTAATAACAATAAAAAGTTATACGCTGATGCTGTTATTCTGGCAACTGGCGGGGCCAGTTATCCGCGTACCGGTTCAACCGGGGATGGTTATCGTTTAGCACAGTCTGCAGGCCATACCATAGTTGCTACTCGTCCTGCCCTGGTTCCGTTGCGCACCGCAGAAAAGGTTGTCAACGGCTTGGCCGGACTGCAATTAAAAAATGTCAATGCTCGTTTGTTTATCAATGGTAAGAGAAAAACCCAGGCATTTGGTGAACTCAGTTTTACCAAGCATGGCCTTTCCGGTCCGATTATACTTACTCTCAGTTCCCTTGTTGTTGATGCACTGCGTTCTAAAGCACAGGTGGCGGTTATCTTGGATCTTAAACCCGCGCTCGACGATGCTAAGCTTGAAGCTAGGCTGCAGAGGGATTTGAAAAAACGTCCCCATGATCCTATGAACAGTTTTCTTAGAGGGCTTCTGCCCCAGGAGTTAATTCCAGTCTGCCTTGATTATGCTCAGGTCGATCTCGACATGACAGCAGTTATGTTGCCTGCTCAGGCTAGGAAAAAAATACGACACTGGCTCAAAAATTTTAGATTTGAGATAACAGGTTACGGCTCCCTTGACGAAGCCATTGTTACAGCAGGCGGGGTCAAGACAGCAGAGATAGATCCATGCACCATGGAGTCGAAAAAGAGCAAGGGGTTGCATATTGTTGGTGAATTGCTGGATATACAGGCTGACACCGGGGGATACAATCTACAGGCAGCGTTCAGTACTGGTTGGGTCGCAGGAAAGGCTGTGTGCAGGTAATGTGCTTCCACATTTGGGTTTGGTTATTGGCGTTATATCTTTATTGTTGAAAAGAAATAAGTATGCATTAGCGCTGATTTTTAAGGAAATAAATAAAATAGCCGTTGACCTTGCCAATGAGGTTAAGGGTTTCTTTATACTGGGGGGGGCGATTGTTGGTGATTGAATATTCACCTGCATTCCAGGCTGCCACGACTAAATCCAGTTTGCCTTGGAAAGTGTAATTATATTTGGAGATGAGATAACACGTCAGCAAGATATTTATGGATGGGCTGTACAGGTCGTGGGGGCGGAGATTGAGCAATCGGCGTTTGGAAACATAACGAAAATTAATATTCTTTTTGGCTAATTCACTAGCAGCCTGCTTACCTGTAGGAAAAGTTATCTGGCAGAGGCCCTTGGCATCTTTATTAGAAGTCGCTCTGGGCTCGCCATTTGATTCTGCAAGCATGAGCGCACGGATGAAATTAGCATTTACTTTATGACGAGGCTTAAAATAAGAAAATGAGCTGAAATATTCAATGAGGTGATTAAAACGTGCCACATTAGCGGCTTGCTTATTTGTGACAGATATATTCCTGTGTTTTTTTACATACTTTGACAGGGCGGCATTGGCACCCGAAGTTTGAATGAGGCATAGCAAGCAGAATATGAGCAGATAGCTGAGTCTGCAGGAAAAGCGTTTTCGCATTATATATCCTGGCAACGAAGCTGTTCTAGTTCTTCCTGGAAAAAACAGGAGAGCGCTTCAAAAAGATACCAGCCATCCAGGTTACCTACTGTTTCTCTTATTGAATGCATGGCTAGCGACGGGACCCCGATATCAACCGTTGGTACACCAATGGCTGCAGCGGTTAACGGGCCTATGGTAGATCCGCAAGCCATGTCATTTCGCATCACAAATTCCTGCACAGGTACTTCTGCTTTATCGCATATCAATTTGAACAGCCCACTGGTAACACTGTTAGATGCATACCTTTGGTTAGCATTCTTTTTGAGTATCGGTCCCCTGTTCAGTTTTGGCAGGTGATTGCCTTCGTGTTGAGTTGGAAAGTTCGGGTGAACGGCATGGGCGTTATCCACAGAAATAAAGAGCGATCTGCTGGTTACCCGGGAGCGGTAAGAAGGATCAGGGTAGATGCGTTCAAGCACGGACTGTAGGAACGAACCTTGGGCACCAGTGGTGGAGACGGAACCTGTTTCTTCGTTATCATTGAGCACAATCATGAAGTCCTGAAGTGCTGCAGGTCTTGTTGCTGCTTCAATAAGGGCGTAACAGGAGAGGAGGTTGTCAAACCTGGCACCGGTCAAAAACTCTTTATTGAAACCAACTTGAGCAGGGGGTTGAGCATCATAAAAAAACAGGTCAAAATCAAGAATGGAAGTTGCTTGATTTGCCGGGCATTCTATATCAAGTTGTTCTTTGAGCAGCGCGTGGAAATCTGGCTTAATGTCGTTGTGAGCCAGTAATGCCAACGGAATAATGTCATTTTGTTTGTTAATCGAACGTTTGTTGTTTGCTTCACGATCCAGATGAATGGCCAGGCTGGGAATAAGTGCAACGGGTCTTTTAAAATCTATGAGGCCAGACTGCATCGGCCCTAGTTGAGGCTTCCAGGTTAAACGGCCTGCCAGGGAGAGATCTCTGTCAAACCATGGATTAAGAAGTGCTCCGCCATATACTTCAACCCCAATCTGAATGCAGGATTGACTGGAAATAAGTGGCTGAGGTTTTACTTTTAAGCAGGGGCTATCTGTGTGCGCTCCTGCCATTCGCAGGGTCTGATTGGGATGGGGTGAATGGGTCAGGTTAAAAGCAATCAGGCTTGAGCGATTCCGGGTAACGTAATATGCTCCTGGTTGCAGTCCCTGCCACGAAGCAGTCTCATCGAGTCGTTGGAAACCGTTGAGGGAGAGAATTTCCTCGCTGTTTTTCACTGCGTGAAAAGGGGTGGGGGAGTTCTGGATGTACTTTAAAAGGCCCTGTACAAAGTCAGTTGGTTGCATGGTTTCTTTCCGGGTGCAAAAAACACTTCCCTGTAAAATGAAGAAAAAGTATAGGGTAAGCGTTTATCGGTCTCAAGGGGAGTATATATAGACTAAGCTGTAAGGTGAGTGCTACGCAACGGCGGTAAAAGCTTGCCGAGGTGATGAAGGGGTACCAGCACTGTTTTCAGGTGGTTGTGTCTCTGCGGTAGAGTCCGGTTCCTTTGATGGCTCAGCAGTGGATTCATCGGTACTTACTTTTTGCATTTCCTGTCTTGCCTGGGCTTCTGTTTGAGTGGCGCTAGCAGCTATTTGCCGATCAGCGGAAGAAGGGCTTGCCGGTGCCAGTGCAGCTTTTCGAACAGTCTGCATTTTTTGAATGGTGGCTTCCGGGGTACTTTCTTTACTAATATCGATCGGGACCTCACCACCAATGGCATATCGCCTTCCGTCAGGCCCTTTTTGGTAGGTGTATTGTGCACTGCCTGCAGCATACTGACCAGCATTTGCCAAGTGCGCTTGTTCGTGGCTGCGAACTTCCATGTCCCTTTGTTTAAGTTTTTCTACAGCACGTTGTTTTTCAGGGTCGAGTTTTGTTACCTGTTGGGCACTCTCTCGGGGTTGCTTTTCTGCTGTATCCTGTTTTTCTTTTTGGGCATCATCTGTTTGCTGCGATAAGCTGGCAGCAATTTGTCTGCCTTGTGGTGACAGTGTTACACGGTCAACGGTTTCGTTTGGCCCTGTATCTTTACTGGTCTCAGATTGTGCACCTGGCCCAGGTACACGGATCTCCCTAACCGGTTGCGATTGGAGTTGTTTTGAACTAAAGCCAGCACCCTGAGAGGATAAAAGCATTGAATGTGCTGATGTCTGATTGGTGTTCATGAATAGTTGCAGAAAATAGTAAATTATATATGTACCAAATATACGGCAAAAGGATGACGATGTACAGGTTCAAAAATACTTTTTAAAGCGAAACTGAAAGCCTTGTTCTAACTGTGCATTATTAATTGTCAAGAGAACAGAGGCCTTTTACGGATAAACATGAAGAACAATTCCTTGGAAATATATACAAGACGGAATAATTGGCGCCTGTCTTTCACCGTTTTCAATTTTTTTCCATTTTAAAAAAAAGTGTTGAGTGTCGACCATGCAAACATACCAAAAACATTATCTGATTATTGAACCCTATTACGGAGGGTCACATAGATTATTTATCCAGGGTTTACAAAAAAACCTTTGTGAGCAGCAATTTACCCTGCTGACTTTGCCAGCCAGGAAATGGAAAATGAGAATGCAGCTTGCTGCTCCATGGATGGCTGAACAGATAATTGGACTCATTCAAAAAGGTCATCATTTCGATGGGATACTCACTTCGACCTTTATAGATGTAGCTGTCTTGCGATCTTTATTGGCCAATAAAGGAATTATGCTTCCTGTGGCCATCTATTTTCACGAGAATCAATTTGCTTACCCTTTCAGGGCGCAGGATCAGGCTCGTTATCAGTTTACGGCCATCAATTTCACCTCAGCCCTGTGCGCTGATAGTCTGGCCTTTAACAGTCAATATAATCAATCAACTTTCATAGCGGGAATTACGCGTTATCTCAAAAAAACTGCTGATATTTCTCTTGCTCATTTGGTTGATGAACTGCTTGAAAAATCAACTGTAATTTCTCCTGGGATGGATTTTTCAATCATAGATGCTCTTGGGCAGGCCACCCAAAAAACAACCAGTCCTGTCATTGTCTGGAACCATCGTTGGGAGCATGATAAGAATCCAAGTTCCTTTTTTTCGACACTTTTTGAGCTTTCTGCGCAAGGATCTGACTTTCGACTTCTTGTTCTAGGGGAATCTTTCCAAAATTGTCCGGAAATATTTCAGGAGGCAAAGAGCAAGCTTAAAAAGCACTTGCTCCATTTTGGTTATGTTCCTGATCGGACCCAGTACTATGAATTCTTGCATAAGGGAACTCTTGTGGTTTCAACAGCCATCCATGAATTTTTCGGACTGGCAGTACTCGAAGCCGTGCGGGCAGGTTGTATGCCTTTGGTACCTGACCGATTGGCCTACAAAGAACTTTTTCCGGGATCGTATCGGTATAAAAAGGACGAGTTTAAAAAAAGATTAGGTGATCTAATCGATCGCAATGAGCGGATGATTCCCCAAAAAAGTGAAGCTCTGACAACCCCGCACTCATGGGAAAATGTGACTGCTCAGTATGCTCATTGGTTGAATGCATTGGCAAATGAAAAAACCTCTGCAGCTGCAACCAGTGAAATGTTAAAGAAAAAAGAAATATTAAGCACCTGAAAGAGACGGGTGTAATGAGACGGGGTGGTGCGAATCACTAGTACAGCGTAAAGTATAAATGCTCGTGTTTTTTCCAGGTGTGTTATTATAGCCCCCAAAACCTCTGGAGGGCTATATGGCACCACGATATCGCGTAACACTGACCAAGGAAGAATGGCATATTTAGAAGATATCTCTACAAAGGGGAAAAGTGCCGCTAGGACGGTATTATATGTCAGAGCTCTTCTGCTTCTTGACGCAGGGGATGATGGCCCTAGGTGGATTGTAGCCAAAGTTGGAGAGGCGTTAGGGATAACACCCCGCAGTCTTGAGCATCTAAAAAAACGATTTGTGGAAGAGGGACTCACAGCTGCTTTTGAGCGGAAGAAACGATTAAAGCCATCACGTGAAATTCAATTTGGAGGAGAATTCGAGGCTCAGTTGCTGGCATTGGCTTGCTCAGAAGCTCCAGAAGATAGAAAGCGATGGACAGTTCGGCTGCTTGCCGAAAAAATGATTGAACTGAAGATCGTGTCGACGGTTTCTCCGATGACAGTGTGTAACACTCTAAAAAAAATGAATTTAAGCCTCACCTGAGCAAATATTGGAAGATTCCTCCTGATCAGAATGCCAGCTTTGTGGCGGCGATGGAAGATGTGCTACACGTATACGCACAACAATACGACAAAGATTTTCCAGTTATCTGTATGGATGAGTCCAGTATACAGTTAATCAGTGAAGTAATTGAGCCCATTCCTGCCGTTCCAGGTCACCTTGAATTGCTTGATGATGAATATGTCAGGAAAGGAGTCGTAAGTATCTTTCTTGAGGTGGAACCACTTGGAGGCAAGAGACAGGTCAAGATTACTGAACGTCGAACATGTACAGACTTGGCTAATTTTATAAAGGAAATGCTTGAAGAGCGTTATCCGGATGCAGAAAAAGTAATTTTAATCATGGATAATCTCAATACTCACAATATCGCTTCGTTATATACAGCATTCCCGGCTGAAGAGGCTAGACGTCTGGCAGAGCGCATTGAAATCCATTTTACCCCAAAGCATGGTAGTTGGCTCAATATAGCAGAAATTGAACTCAGTGTTTTAAAGCGACAATGCCTTGCAGGTCGGATTGATTGTATCGAAAAAATGAGGCGCAAAGTTGCAGCATGGAATACCGATAGAAACAACCGCCAATCTACAGTGGACTGGCAATTCCGGACTGATGATGCGCGGATAAAGCTAAAACGCCTATATCCGAAACTTTAACTTGTATGATGTGCTAGCCACCATATACGAATTCGCCGCCTGAAAAACCTAGATCAGTCGCGCAGGTAAGGCAAAAGACATAAACAATAAAGAGTGTTTTGGTATCAGTATCTCCCCTATTCATTTTGATAGAAAGACCGAGTAGAATCACAAGGGCCGCTGCAAGAACCATCTTGATAATGATAAGCGGTTGATACGTACCGCCGTAAAAATATTGCCAGTCAAAAATGCCAACCCTGATTGTTGGGAAAATAAATATTAGGGCAAGGACGGAACAGTGCAGTGCAGTTTTTCGCAGGTCCTGTTTGTTGAAATACCAGGCGATAAGGCCAAAGAAAAAACAACCCATAACCATACCCATGGGAATATGGGTGGCTGCAGGGTGAAGAGGGTGGGTAAACCCGACGCGTTCTAGAAGTCCAAAAATAAATGTGGTCATAATCTACCTCTGCTGAAGTTGAAAGAGCGATTGTTATTTCTGGTTAGCGCGATTGCTGAAATTTTGTGGCGGTCTTTGCTGCCAGCCTCCTTTTTTAAAAAAAAATGTATTTAAGCGTAGTTAACCGTAACGAATTTATAAAGAAACTTAAAAACAATAACATATCAGCTTTAAAAAAAAACAATAGTCTGTTTTTCTTCAGGGGCAATGGTAAGTTGTCATATTTAATAAGGATTTCTTTGACTTTTTGTGGTGATAGTTTAAAGAGAGGCAGCAATGGGGTATTGTTCAATGTAGTGCTTTTAAAATGTACGTTGTGAGAAATTATGCCGTAAACAGAGGCTGCCCGGAGAGGTGGGGTGGTAACTTTTTTATACACGATTTACGCCGAACAGATGGAGACGACAGCTATATGGATAACATCATACTCATCGGTTTTATGGGAGTCGGAAAGGGGAGGACTTCCCGTGCACTTGCCCAGGAAACAGGTTTGTTTGCCATTGACACAGATGATCTCATCGAATCCATGGAAAAAAAGAAAATACGCAAGATTTTTGCCGATCAAGGGGAAACAGCATTTCGGAAGCTTGAACAGAAGGTGGCTTGTTGGCTGGACAAGCATGTTGCAGGAACCATTATTTCCACAGGTGGTGGCTTTTATCAGGTTACAAATTTACGTGATCTGGGGACTGTCGTTTTCCTCCATGGGAGCGTTGAATATATTGTTGAAAACATTATGGCGCACCCAAATGCAATCAAAAAAATTAAAAAACGCCCCTTGTTAAGTGATATTGAAAAGGCAAAAGAATTGTTTGACCGTAGGTTACCGCAATATCGCAATTTGGCAGATCACATTATTGATATAGAGGGGAGGAGTGTTGCACAAATATCTCGTGATATTATAGCACTGCTGAAACTGGAAAGGAGACAGCAATGACTGAAATGATCTCCTACCAAAGGGGCGTGAATGCCGATAGGGACGCCTGGGTGACAAATTTCTACACAGAAAACCATCTGGCATATGAAACCTTTCCCGATATGGTCGCGTCTCCTGAGCAGTTGAATTTCATGGTTCACCTTGAGTACGAGCAGTTATATTATCCATGTTCAGACGCGCTTTTTAGCGCAATTATTGAAAAACGCGCGGAGACATTGCTGACCTCAGCATATATCAGTATATGGAGCAGACTTGAACGGTTAGTGCGTGAGGTTGTAACGGATCCTTACAAACAGCAGTATCTGTTGAGCCTTCTTTCTATAAAATACAACAACGAAATTTCCAATAAGGTTCACCTTCCTGGAAGGCTTGAAAAAAGGTTGCTTGGTATTTTTACCACCATTAGTGAGATTGATCGTCCGTTAGCTGAAGTGAAGGAATTGGAAAATAAGCGGGTGGCAGCATTTATGGACTCCGAAATTTTTAAGGCGGCGTTTGGCTCCCTTGAAGGTTTGGAAATAGAAAAAGAAACTACGCTTTTCGATATCGACTTGCAGCTTCATTTGCTGCGTTTAAACCGCCTGTTTTTGTTGTCATCTGTACGTACCATTTGGAAACAGGATACGCCACCAGATGAACAGACTTTGAAAAGGGTGATGACTCAGACTCTGCAGGGTAGTCAATGGGATTGGGTACAGAACTGGTTGCGGGATGTGCTTTCAGGACGGCGGCGACCCTGTATATTATGGCTCGCAGGTCGGTCAGGGGAGATCGTGTTTGATTTGGCGATTATAAGAAATCTCATGAAGTTGGGCATACGGGTTATTTTGGCCGTAAAGCAGGATTTTTATTATCATCGGGTTTCATTCATCGACCTTCTGGAAGATACTACTCTTGAAAAATTGTTGGATGATGCTATTTTTATTTACGATTCTGCTATTTCGAAAAATCAATTACTTAAGCATCTGGACAGCGATAACAGGTTGCTGGTAATTTCAGATGGGACTCGTGAACCATTTAATCCGCTTTTAATGTCAGTTACCTTTGCGCGGTCTTTTAAAGAGGCTGATCTTGTCATCAGTCGTAGCCCAGGCTGTCGAGAGACCATCAACAACAGTTTTCAATTCACGCGCGATATTATCTCTGTTACCCCCGGAGATGATGGTCATATTGACATGCAGCTGAAACCCCACCATTCAGCTATTATCCGATTTCCCCAATCCGCCCTTCGCAGGAAAGCTGAAGAAATGGTGAGTATGGTGAAGAAGGAAAAAGAACAGGGGAAAAAGGTAATGTTTTATTCCGCCATAGTCGGCTCTATTCCAGGCCAGCTACAGACAGCTAAAGATATTTTGAACGTGTTTGTCCAACATCTTCGTTCTACCCTTCACGATGTGGTGATAATCAACCCGGCAGAACATTTTGAAGAAGGGATGGATGCTGATGACATCATGTATATGTGGGAAATCTTTCAACGATCAGGGACTATAGATATCTGGCGTTTTCAAAGTGTGGCTGATGTGGAGAAATCCTTTGCCCTTATGGACAAAATGGTCCCCCCGGAATGGAGTGGTAAGGACGCCACCTACTCAACCGGGTGTACAAAGGAAATGGATATTGCCATTGAGGTGCTCCAGCAAAATCCTGAAATGCAGCTCAGTGGGCCGCCGCTTGAAAAATTTCAACGTCGGCGTGAGTACGGGGTTGGTAAGTTGTATGATAGAACATTAGTCGAAGGTGTTTAATCGTAAGTATATTTATCCCAAGGAAAACCTTTTGGGTAATGTAATAAGTATGAGCAGTTATACTCTGTCAGGAGGACAGCAGAATGCAGGAAAAACAGAATGTCGGATATCTTGAGTCTACATGTCGAAATATTTATCCCCAGGATTCAACTTTCAGGGATAAGGCAAAGGCTCGTTTGGATCAACTGACAATGCCCCATTGGGCATTGGGTGACCTCATGGACCTGGCCGTTGATCTTGCAGGGATGACCAGAAGCATGACGCCGCCTGTTTCAAGGAAAAAGATTGTGATCATGGCAGGTGATCATGGTGTGACTGCGGAGGGAGTGTCAGGTTATCCTGCAGAAGTAACTACCCAGATGGTGCACAACATTATGAACAAAGGCGCTGGTATCAATGCCCTGGCTAACCAGGCAGGAGCTGACGTGTTGGTTGTCGATATGGGAGCGGTAGATACATTTGAAACCATTAAGGATGCACCAGGTTTTTTAAGCAAGAAGATAGCTCAAGGTACACAGAACATTATGGTAGGACCTGCCATGACCAAGACTCAGGCCGTTATGAGCGTTGAGGCGGGTATCGAAATAGCTACCACACTGGCTGAAGATATTGATGTATTTGGTACAGGCGAAATGGGGATTGGCAATACAACCCCGAGTAGTGCTATTGCAGCCATAGTTACAGGGAAAACTGTTGAAGAGGTTACAGGTAAAGGGACGGGTATTGGTGACGAACAGCTGGCACACAAAGTAAGTGTCATAAAACAGGCAATAGCTGTCAATAAACCTGATGCCAAGGACGGTATCGATGTACTGGCAAAATTAGGTGGATATGAAATCGGTGGAATTGCTGGTTTGATCCTGGGAGCCGCCGCGTTGAAAAAGCCGGTGGTGGTGGATGGCTTTATATCAACCGCAGGGGCACTCATAGCTTATTTAATAGAACCGTTTGTTCGTGATTATATAATCTGTGCCCATAAAAGTGTAGAGCCTGGTCATACCTTTATGCAGCAAAAGATGCATTTGAGCCCATTGTTTGACCTGAATCTTAGGTTAGGCGAAGGGACGGGTGCGGCATTTGCTATGCATGCAGTAGAGGCAGCAACAGCAATTCTTACCGATGTGAGCACTTTTGCAGAAGCTGGAGTGAGTAAAAAGGATTAAATATGTCAGGTAGTACAAAAAATTATACTTTTCAAGTGAGGCATTCTTGACACTTTCAAATCAAAATGCTATTTTGATAGAAAGTATTATTATATATTGAATTGCATTGAGTGGTGCCAACGTGGAAAAAATATTTTTGTCCCTTTTCTTTCTTTTATCGCTGACAACTTTCGAGGCTTCTAGTGTCAATGCACAGGATACCCAAGTATCCTTGCTGAACTCAGCCCCAGACCCAAAACAGTACACTATACCGGCTAGTTTAACAAAAGATGAACGGCAGTGGTTTGTTAAGTTTCAGGAAGGTAATTTTTTGATCGATGGCTGGCAGGACATTACTGTCACCATTTTGGAACAAACTCCTAGTCCTGAAAAACGTAAACAAAAAATGCTACTTGCCGAATTAGGCAACAAAATAGGAACCGAATGGTGTAAGAATAACGATATTCGCAAAGTCGACAACACCATGCTTAAAACATGGGGTAAACAGCTTAAGAGTATTGCAAAGAAGAATCCTGACTATCTGGAGACCGTTCTGGTCGCAATCAGCAATGAACTAGATTCCCTCAACCGCTAGCGAACAGTTTAACCCGGATTCCTCATGAACATTGTGTCAATTTGTCCAATTGTACACAATTTCTTTATGTTATGCAAAGTCACATGGAGTTACGAAGTTTCACAATGTTCACCAACGGTCAGTCCATCCAACATCATCTTCTTCTGTATTTTGGCTATGAATATAGACTATTATCGGAGTCTGCGCTTACCTATTCATAGCCAAAAACTTTGAACATGATACTGCCTGAACTGATGAAAAATCAGGATTGGCCGTAATCAGTTTTCAATTTTAGGTTCAACACGGCAAAGAATGTGGCCATGTTGAACCTGTAGTTCTATTTTTTCTCCTCCAACCACTTGGCCTGCATCAGTAATGATAGTTTTTTTCTGATCCTTTTTACGGGCTATAGCATAGCCCCTGGCAAGGGTAGCAAGCGGGCTGACTGCATCCAAAATACCCACTGAAGTTTTATACTGCAGTTCTTTTGTCTGGAGCAACATGGATATGGCATGTGTCATTCGTTGTTCCAGCAAAGCGAGTTTTTGCGTATGAGCAGATAAAACAGCCGTTGGGTTATGCCTTTCTATGCGAGATTTTTTTTCCTGTAACACCTGTTTTTTCCCTTCTATCACCGCTGCAAAATTATTTTCCAGAGTCATGCTTAAATGACTAACTTTGAGTAGTAATGTGTCAACAGGATGGGCCATATGGCTGAGTCTTTGCCGGTCGTAGCGGAAACGATGTTCAGATTCCCTGATAGTTCTCTGCAAAGCCCGGAATAATGCGTTTTCAAAGGTTGTTATATTTTTTTGTAATTCCTTAACATCGGGGAGAAGCATTTCTGCGGCTCCACTGGGAGTAGGGGCTCGCAAGTCTGCTGCAAAGTCTGCAATAGTGAAATCAATTTCATGCCCAACTGCGCTAACCACTGGAATGGTTGATTGTCGTATTGCCCGAGCAAGTTGTTCATCATTGAAGCACCATAAATCTTCTATGGAGCCCCCACCACGGCACAGAACAACAATATCGGTTAACTCAAGATTGTTAACTGTGCGGATTGCCTCTATCATTTCACCTGCTGCTTGTTGGCCTTGTACTGCAACAGGAGCGATTGTAATGGAGGTAAGTGGGTATCGCCTCCTTGCAATTTTGATGAAGTCATGGACAGCTGCCCCGTCAGGTGAGGTTATCAAGGTAATGTGGCTCGGGAATTCAGGGAGTGCTTTTTTGGTTTTTTCATCAAAAAGTCCTTCCGTTGCCAGTTTTTTCTTAAGTTGTTCAAAAGCAGCTTGCAGATTGCCTGCTCCGTGAAAATCAACGGTATCAATTATGAGTTGATAATCTCCCCGGGCCTCATAAACCGATATTCTGCCCCGACAGATAACCTGCTTTCCATTTTGCAAGGGCTCGGCAAGGTACCGTTGCTGCAGTTTAAAAAGCACACCCTTTACCTGAGCTTGGCCATCTTTTAGGGTAAAATAGAGATGGCCGGAATAGGGCTTACGCAGATCAGAAACCTCTCCGGATACGCTGATAAAAGGAAAGCGGCCTTCAAGCAGAGAACGGATGTGTCGGTTAAGTTCCGAAACAGTGTAAATGTGTGAAGATTTGTCCATGTTAGGGGCTCGAAGCATTCATGAAAAGTAAAGGAGTGTGCAGTATCTTGTTTTTTTCAAGGTGGACTTCATTTATCCATTCTTATGCAATGGTGTCGATTGTTGTCTCTCGCGGTCAAGTCCACCCATTAGGAAGGAGGTAACGCGTGCCTACCATTTTTTGGTGACCGTATAAAGAAGATTCTGTTTTTCTTGCTTGAAGATGATTGGTTAATGCATTTTTTTTATCCTACAGTATAATCGCATTCTTAGTGACCCCTGATACTGATGATTAGAATGGGCTGTGGCAGCGTCAATTCATTGTCCCTAATACGTGTTAAGTTTAAATTGAGAGAAAAAATATGGCAGAGCAAAACGCCTTTGATAGACAGACAATTGAAATGAATGCGGTGGTTGAAAGTGAAGGTTTGCTGGAACAATTTAATTTGCCACCTGCCTTTATTAAGTTTTTACGTAATAACAGCAAGACAATCTGGATTGTTATTTCCTGCATAGCCGTAGTGGTGGTGGCGGCTTCTTTATACGATTCTTACAGGACCCATACATTGGAGAAGGCCGCTTCAGCTCTTGATACTGCGCTTCAAAGTACTGATAACTCGGAGGAACTCCTGCAAGGTGTGGTGGGGGAATTCAGCTCCACTCCTTCTGCAACTTGGGGAAAAATTGCCCTGGTTAAACTTTATCAGGAAGAAAAACAGTATGACAAGGCCGTTGCATTACTGGTTGAAATAAATGCCGATTCGTCCCTTGACTCGTTGGTCAGGCCCCTGGTCGCATATAAACTTGCCGCTCTTTATGAGGAGCAGGGAGCCATGGAAAAAGCGTTGGGTGTCTATACTGTACTTTCAGGGATGCAGGGTTTTGAAGCAGATGCATATAAGGCCATGGGCAGGGTGCAAGAATCATTGGGTAATAAAGAACAGGCTGCAGCCATGTATAAGCAGTATATTGAACAACAGAAAGTGTCCCAGGCCAACGGGCAGGACGACCCCGCACAAAACGTCATAGAAGCTCGTTTGAAGACTCTACAAAACAGTTGATTAATACAATTCCATTAGCACAGAAAGAGTAAGTATTTCCTGGTCATCTGAAATACTCGTTTCTAAGATACCTATTAAGACCGGGGCTTTTTTTGCTGGTGGCGTTGCTATAGCCTTAACGGTAAAAGAGAAAAGGAGGGCATATGCCTGGCTTTGAAGTTTTTGGTGAAGAAGAAAAAAAACAGGTTCTGGATGTTTTAGATACCGGGGTACTGTTTCGATATGAGTTCGATGTCCAGCGTAATGGCACCTATAAGGTCTTGGAATTTGAAAAGGCTTTTACCAAGTATACCGGTGCTGGATATGCACAGGCAGTGACATCCGGTACCGCAGCCTTGAAAGTCGCTTTAACTGCATTAGGGATAGGGACTGGCGACCATGTTATTACCCAGGGCTTCACTTTTGTTGCCACTTGGGAAGCGATTCTTGATATGGGCGCAGTTCCGGTATTTACTGAAATTGACAATACTTTGAATATGGACCCGGTTGATCTGGAAAAAAAGATAACTCCAGAAACCAAAGCTATCATTGTGGTGCATATGCTTGGTGCCCAGGCCCGGATTGAGCAAATTAAAGCCATTGCCGATTCCCATAATATACCGGTAATAGAAGATACCGCCCAGTCTGCCGGCGGTACATTGCATGGCCAGCATCTTGGTACCTTTGGTGCTTGCGGTACATTTTCATTTGACTCTGTAAAAACAATGACCACCGGAGAGGGGGGGATGTGCATCACCAACGATGAGCAGACCTGGCGCTTCATGTCTGAGTACCATGACCATGGACACGATCATGCTCCTAACCCAAGTGGAAGAGGGGGGGAAGGACGCTCCTTTGTCGGTTTTAATTTTCGCATGATGGAACTGCAGGGGGCTATTGGGCTGGCTCAGTTGGCAAAGCTTGATGATATGATTGCCAGACAGAAGGTGAACAAAGCTCTTCTTAAGAATTGTGCCAAGGCCATTCCAGGTGTAAGTTTTAGAGAAATACTCGATAATGAGGGCGATACTGCAACCTTTTTTGTCTTCATGTTGAAAAGTCCTGAGCAGGCTGCTGCTGTAAATGCCTGTTTAAAAGAGAATGGGGCCGGGGCAATCAATTGGGGGGAAAATTGCTGGCATTTCTACCCTCAGTGGGAAAATCTGTTAGAGGGGAAAAGCCTGTGTAAGAATGGTTGGCCCTTCAAGGCAAATGGTAAACGTCGTTTTTATTATGATCCTCAGGCGCTGCCTGCCTCTGCATCGTTGATGGCAAGGACACTCTGCTATCCTATTCCTGTGAAAATGGCAGAAAATGATAAAGAGCGATTGCTCAATGCTTTGGAAAAGGCATCACGTCTGTAAGTGTGCTTTGCACTGCCTGTCGGAGATGTAGATGAGTAGCGTGACTCAACAACGGGTGTTAGGCCAAGGTGTTGAGTCACCTGCAAAAGAAGCCGGGATATAGATATCAAAACGGACGGCTTTCCCTTTAATAGTATATGTAGGGGGGAGTTCACATAATGGGGGGCTTTTTAAGGGACGCTTGACCACGATTTTTCTGGGTTTGATAGTCCAGACTGCTGCAAGCAACTCCTGTTCCTCCCCTTGGTCTCCTTCAATATATCGTAGAGTTCTCAGATTTTGTTTCACCTTAGCGCTTTTATCACGTTCCGGAAACATCGGGTCAAGATATACAACCTCGGGAGGAGTGGAAAGCTCTCCAATATGTCTAACCGTGTTTTGTATGTGCAACCTAATCCGGTTACAAACTCGGGCTGTTTGTGGGTGAAGAGCCGCTCTTCTTAGACCGTCTGCCAACAGCGCCCCAATAAAACAATTTCGTTCAAAAATATCCACTCTGCATCCAGCTGCAGCAAGGAGGAAGGCATCTCTTCCTAGTCCTCCTGTCGCATCCACCACTGTTGCCGGTATTTTCTTCCTGATTTTGATCGCTCGTATCAATAATTCCTTGTGCGGATTTTTAACTCTATGGAGATTCTTGAATGTTGTGAAATCTACCCGAAGGGAAGAAGGCTTTTTGTTGTCCTTTTCAAAAGCAATTAATTCCAAGTGATCAGGGGTTAGTTTGAAATATACTTGATACCCTTGTGGGTCACTGACAAGTGGAATGTTGAGTAAATCAGCCATCTGTTGTGCAAGGTGTGGAGCAACTGCGGGATCTGCAAAGAGGGCAATGGGAAAGTTGTAAACCATTTTTAGATGATGTTGAATGAGAATGATGTTGTTAATTGCCTTTTAACTAGTGTCGCGTCAACGATGAAATGTCGAAATATTGCGCTGGATTTTTTTGGTCCTGGATTTCTTTAACTGGTTGTTCATAGTGGGCTATGTACCACCAGTTAAAGAAATCCAGGTGTGAGAAAAAACAAGCAAGATCCGTCAGAGCAGCGTTGACGAGACACTATGCTCAATGTAACATAAAAACATATAATTATAAAAGAAAGAGGTCCTAGAGGGATAGGTTGCTTCATGAGTGATAAAAAACCAAAAGTCATCGCTGTTATACCAGCACGTTATCGTTCAAATCGATTTAAAGGTAAGCCACTAGCACTTATTGACGGTAAACCAATGATCCAGCATGTTGTGGAGCGTGCCAGGAACGTACGTCTCCTTAGTCGGGTTGTTGTGGCCACTGATGATGATCGTATTGCTGAGACTGTGGCCGGTTTTGGAGGAGAATATGTACTGACAAGAGATGATCATGTAACCGGAACCGATCGACTCGCCGAAGCAGTTGAACTTATGAATATAGATGAACAGGACGTTATTGTAAATATCCAAGGTGACCAGCCGTTGTTTCCTGAAGAAATTATTGAACAGGTTGCAGTTCCTCTTCTCGAAGATCCCGCCTTGCCAATGTCGACCCTTATTTATAAGATAGTCCGGCCTGAAGAAATAGATGACCCCAACCATGTAAAGACAGTTTTTGACTGTCATCGAAATGCACTTTATTTTTCACGTTCCCCCATCCCTTTTCAAAGAAATCCTGAGGAAAAGGAACAACCTACCTACTATAAACATTTGGGTATTTATGCCTACCGTAAAGGTTTTCTTGTCACCTTTGTAGGTCTTCCCGAAGGTGAGTGGGAAAAGTTTGAAAAGTTGGAACAGCTTCGGGCATTGGAGTTTGGTTACACAATAAGGGTTGTTTTAACAGAACATGATTCTGTAGAGGTTGATACTCCTGGGGATATAAAAAGAGTTGAGCAGCTGTTGAAACAACTTCATCGATAAATGTCCGGCTGAAACAGTGAGATATGATGAGTCACGTTGAGGTGGGAAGAAAGAACGTGCCGAGCCAAGCATTGGTTATAGAAAAATATGTTTTCGTATACTCCAATCAACAATTTATATGAGAAAATAGTTACGTGAAGCCTGAACCATGTGAAATAGCAAGGCAGTTGCAAAATCTTACAGGAACGAGCTTTGCCGCCCTAGATTTTTTACCAGGGTCTAATTTGGCAGAAAAAATAACTGCCTTGATGCTGGAACGAACTGTTGCTCATCGAAATCCTGAATTGGCTGCCATCTATAACGGTTTTCAGGATTTGGTCACGTCGATTGATGTAAGCAATCTCAAGGTTGTGGCTTTAGGGGGGGGCACAGGGTTGTCCAATATTATCGGCGGTGATTCCAAACGCCAGTCGTGGAAAGATACACCTTTTACCGGAATGAAGGAAGTCTTCCCCAAGCTTCACTCAGTTGTGTGTGTCACCGACGACGGCGGTTCCACCGGTGAACTGCTTAAGGAT
>JAUVLX010000211.1 GCA_030600525.1 Desulfobulbus sp.
CCCTTTAGGAGCTGTCCGTAAATAAGTTGGACGATATAGCGCTCATATTTAGGTTAGATTTGGTTGATCTAATTGAGCAAAGCCGCAGGCGTAGTTGTGCTACGTTGAGGACTTTGTGATTGAAGATCAGCCAAAGATGACCTGAAGATGCGATGCGATATGTTCAAGTTATTTGCGGACAACTCCTAAAGAGAGACATCTCCCAGCGACTTTATAAGTTCTTCCTGTTCCTTGTTGAGTTCTTTGGGTATCTGAATCGCTATTTTCACCAGCAAATCACCGCGATTCCCCCCAGGTCCACAGGGCAACCCATACCCCTTGATACGCAGTTTTGCCTCCTGTTGCACCCCAGCTGGCACCTTCACATTAAATTTTTTCCCTTCCAGAGTCTCAACGGTCACCGTTGTGCCTAAGCATGCCTGGCTAAAAGGAATGCGGTTTTCCAGCACAAGGTCATCCCCGCTGCGCCTGAAGCGCTCATGGGGCTCAATATTTACCTTCAAATACAAATCACCTGCAGGGCCGCCAGAAGAAGACGGACTACCTTTACCTGTCAGGCGTAGCCTTTTTCCTGCCTCCATCCCCTGGGGTACCTTTACCGTCACATTGCGAGGTCGTCCGCCATTGCGCAGGCTAATACTCTTTTCTGCCCCACTTAGAACGTCCTCCAAGGAAATGGCAAGTTCAAAGGTGAGGTCTTGTCCTTTCATTTGCTGCGTACCACAACCACCACCACCGCACCCGCCACGCGCTCCAGAGTGGCTGAAAAAAGACTCAAAAGGGCTTCCTCCACGGCGAGCCCCCTGGAAACCGGAATTGGCTCTGAAAGAGGAGCCTCCAAAACCGAATTGGCCGAGAATATCGTTGAGATCAAACCCTCTAAAAATATCATCCTGAGAAAAACGTTGTTGAAAGCCTGTCGAACCAAAAGTGTCGTACTGCTTCCTTTTTTCTGGATCTGAGAGAACCGCGTACGCTTCGCTTATCTCTTTAAACTTCTTTTCTGCCTCTGCATTATCCGGATTCTTGTCCGGATGATATTTCAAGGCAAGTTTCCTGTAGGCTTTCTTCATTTCGTTGGCAGTGGCTGTTTTAGCTACTCCCAGGATCGCATAATACTCCATGTTGTTATCGACGCTGTTATAAAATTTTAGAATGCGGCTTCAGCACCGCTCTGAAGATAAGGCTTCTTGAATAATTAGAGTTTTCGTCCAAGATTGAGGCATGCGGAAAAAAATACCACAGGCATATAAACAATATTCAGAGGATATTTTTTTGATAATAACGAAGAGATTGGGCGAAAAGTCAATCATACAAGATGGCCTGTAGTGGGTACACTATAAGCCTGATGACACAATTGTCTATCGAACTCAATTGTAGTTTGTTTTATTTATCCACTGTCCCTGCGAAAAGAGATTGTCCTCTAAATGACCGATTTTCAAACGATCCAAAAGGGTTGCCCTATTGTTTTTTGATTGATTGAGAAAAATAACATAGGGATTGCCATCTGGAAAATAGCCCGCATAATTATACACGCCTTGCAAGGTGCCAGTTTTGGCAAGCACCCCCCTGTATTTCCTGAGCAGCAACTTATACGGTACGAACACTTCAAGAATTTTCAACATGCTCCGGACTGACATCTTATTTTGCCGCGACAACCCAGCTCCATCAACGACCTCTGCGGCATCAGACATATCACCTCCTAACGCCTCTTGCAATACATCCTGTATGGCTGTGGCAGATTTCTCCCAGGTTGCCGGATAACCGAACCGCTTGGCACCACAGACAAGAAACAGCTGATTTGCTATGAAATTGGAGGAATAATAAAGCATATTCTTCACAACCTCCTCAAGTGTCCTTGGGTTTCGGTAAACAAATATGCGTTTTGCAATAGCAGGGACCGTTCTCGCTCCACTTTCACCTGAAACTGTAATTCCAATATCCTTAAAAACGCCGATGAAAAGCTCACTGGTATAACGAGCAGCAGTAGTTTTTGGCCGACACCCGCCAACACAGATATTCACACGATGGGTTCCCGGCTTTCGCCCATGCCCTATCTCCTGCATAAGAGGTAACCAAGGGGTCTGGGGTTCACTTGAAAACACCCGGCCACGAGTATCCACCCGAACAGGCAGACTATTAAAATTGACCGAAGTGGCAGCTACGGGCGCATCATACGCATTACTACTGTTACTGCTTCCTGGGGGGACATCATCTAGGGCATACTCAGAATTATCAATAAAGAGCCCCCTGATATGTTTCAATTGCTGAGCTTTTAATCGACTGGCGATGCGACGTACATCCTCAGACAGAAGCAACGGGTCACCATAGCCCTTGATGTATAAAACCTGATTGTCATCCAAATAGAATTCAGTGGTAAACCGATAGGCTGGACCAAGAATCCGGAAGGCTGAAAGAGCAGTAAGTATCTTGACAACGCTTGCAGGGATGTAGGCGGTATCGAGGTTGCATCCATCAGTGACATTCCCGGAACTGTCGGCAATGCCATATCCACCGTTTTTGATAAGGTTGGAATAATCCGGGCAAGCTGCATGTACAGCTTGCCCGGGAACACAGAACAAACAGGAACAGATAAAAAAAAGAACGGGCAACATTATGAATTTCCACACCACTACCTCTTCTCCCTCTACCCCTGATGATAAATCTGGGCTAAGCTCAGCCTACGTCGGGCAATTATGCAAACACTTCCTCAAACAGGTGTCTCTATTTCACGAATCTCAACTTTTTGAATTCTGGCAAGAAGTGCCTGCTCAGGTGACAAATGCAATCCATGCTCAAGAATCTCCCGTGGGTTTGTACCTGCCTGGCCGTGGTAGTGGAACAGTTCTATAAAAAGATCATGTTCCTGAACCTCCATTGAAGCCACCAGTGGCCGCAAGTCAAGTTGCCTCCTTTTTTTCTTACGTATCCGTTCTATGATCAGTTGATCGCGATCAATAAAGGCGGTGACTTTTTCCTGAATTTCATTTTCTGATAACTCACCCAAGGTTACCCGGTACATGGCACAGCAACTGGATTGGCGGACCTTCTTTTCCAAAGTAATGTCAGTCACAGTTATAGTGGACGGTAACTGTGCATCAAGGTTTTTTATCGTCTGGGTAAGAGAGGAAAGTGGCTCAGCAAGCTCAACAAAAAAGTGTTCTGCCCGGCTTTCAATACCCACCGGCAGAGCCTGGCTGAAAGAAACCTTAGGCGATGGGTTGTAGCCTTGAGAAAAAAGAACAGGCAGGCCGGCACGATGCAGGCTACGAAAGATCAATTGCAATATTTCCAGATGCCCATAAAAGCGACTGTCACCCATGCGAGAATAACGCACCTTGTACACAAAGGCCCGTCTCTCAGATCCGGCATTTTTTTCCCTGTTTAACTGAACAGGTGACGGGGAAACCTCTTTTTCTTCATGTACCTTGGGCATTATCGTCTTGAAATCGCAGAGGCCGCACTTCTGGCACCCTTGATTTCGACAGTCTTCAGTATACAGTTGTTTTTTTGCATCAGCCAGTTCCTGCTCAAGAAATTGTCGATCCACTCCACTGTGTAGATGATCCCAGGGTAATATTTCATCAGTGGTACGTTCGCGAAGATAAGCATCCATTTCAAGACCGCATTCTTTCGCTGCAATCTGCCACTGGTTTAGATTAAAATGCTCTGACCAGCCATCAAGACGCGCCCCATTCTGCCAGGCTTTGAGAATCAATGCAGCCAACCGCCTATCCCCCCTGGAAAAAACGCCTTCCAGATAGGATTGTTCAGGTTCGTGCCACTTCAGGGCAAAACCCTTGCGAGGCAATAACTGTTTCAGACGATTTATTTTAGCCCGAGACTGATCACGGGAAATCTGCGGTTCCCATTGAAAAGGAGTGTGGGGTTTAGGAACAAAGGTGCCGATGCTGACATTAATTTTCACCTTGCCTCCCCGACCTTCACCTGCCTCGAGCTTAGCCTTTCGTGCCAACTCAACAATGGCGTCCACATCCTCATCAGTTTCAGTTGGCAAACCAATCATAAAATAGAACTTGATCAAGTTCCAGCCAAGAGCAAAGGCATCCTGGCAGGTGTCCATCAGGTCTTTCTCCGAAATGCCTTTATTGATAACCTCTCGCAGCCGATCGGTCCCAGCTTCAGGAGCGACGGTAAACCCAGTTTTTCGGACTCTTTTAATTTGGTCCATTATCGCCGGAGTCAGGGTTCCAACACGCATGGACGGCATGGAAACCGATACATATTCATCGGCAAAACGATCCATAAGCTTGGTCATCAATGTGCCTAGGCAAGAGTAATCCCCAGTTGATAAAGAAAGCAATGCAAGTTCATCAAACCCGCTGTTTGCAATACCAGCCTCAGCCAGTTCCATGATATCGTCTATAGATCGTTCTCGTACCGGGCGGTAGGTAATACCGGCCTGACAAAACCGGCAGCCCCGGGTACAGCCACGGGCGATTTCAATTCCTAATCTGTCATGGACAGGTTTGACAATGGGTACCAAAGGTTTACTCAACAAAGCAGGTGATTGCATTTCAGGCAGCACTCGCCTCATAACTGAGGTATATCCTGGCAGCAAAGGTTCCACACAGGTTATTTGGGAATCGCTGTACTGAGGCTCAAAAAAAGAAGGCACATACACCCCTGTAAGCGTACTGAGCTGCTTGAGTATTTCCTCTCGTGAATATCCCTGCTGCTTAAACTGCAGAAACTGCTCAGTTAGTTCCTCAACAATTTCCTCGCCGTCACCAAGTACAATAGCATCAAAAAAATCGGCAACTGGTTCAGGGTTGAAGGCAGCCGCCCCGCCGCCAAGAACAATCGGATGCTCTTCGTTACGATCCTTTGCATTTAACGGTATAAAGGCCGAATCAAGCACGGTCAGGATATTGGTAAAACAAAGTTCATAGGGCAGTGTGATGCCCAAAATATCATAATCGACCAATGGTCTCCGCTGTTCCAGGGAAAACAGAGGTAAATTATTGGCCTTCAAAGCTGCTTCCATATCAACATCTGGGGTAAAGCACCTATGAGCAAGTGCGTCGCCACGCCGATTAAGGATATGGTAGAGAATCTGCAGCCCCTGGTGGGACATACCTATTTCGTAGAGATCTGGAAAAATCAAACAAAAATGAACCTGTTCTTTTTCCCAAGCCTTGTCTACGGCGTTAAGTTCCCCACCAATATATCTTCCCGGTTTACGAACTAAAGGAAGGATCTGCTCTATGCTAACCTGTTTATTCATTGACATTATAGATAATTTAGGCTGTAATTCTCGTACCCTTTACCTCTGGAGGTAAAGGCAGAGAATGGTTTAATACCACTTAATTAATATGCATTATAGTATGGCGTAATCACGCAAACACCATGAAAAAAATACATTTCTTTATCGCGTTTTCTTGCTGTGTGCTCTTCGCAGCATCCTGGTCAGCAGCTGTCGACCACAAACAACTGCTCAACAGGATTGACTATTTGGACCTCTCCTCGAATGCAGATCAAGTCACCTTTAAACTCAACGGTTCCTATAGCCCAAAAGTATTCACTTTAAAAGGTGAAAGACCTCGAGTGGTCTTTGATTTTCAAGGTGTTCAATTCACCGAAAACATCAAAAATATTATGCAGACCAACGGCTCCATTATCAAACAGATTCGTGTGGGTCTGCACAAGGGTACCTCCATAAAAACACGTGTCGTCTTCGACTTATCAACCACAAAAGAAATTTTTATTGATCAACAATTTGACGATAAGACCTCAACCTTAACCGCCACATTGTCTACTTTGGAATTTTCTTCACCAGAAACGAAGCAGGCTGGTTCTGCGTTAACTCCAAAACAAAAACAGCACGTAAACGCTGAAACGCCTCTCCCTTCCGCAGTACCTATGACAGCTCCCGCACAAAACACGCCGCAGCCGAAAACGGTTTCGCCCAGCACGTCCTCTCAAGAGAAAATTGCCTCACCGCACAAGCAGAACGCCACTCCCGATTCGGCTCAAACTGCAAATGCGCCCTTGCTGAGGAAAATTTCCTTTGACAAATCTTCCAACAAAGGAGAGATGGTACTCTTCAAACTCAATGGATTTTACCCACCGGTTGTCCAAGGTGTGGAAGAGGGGCTTCCCAGAGCAGTGTGTGACTTTCAAAATACGCAAATGGCCGAAGGCGTTAAAAGTATAAAAAAAGCCAATGGCAAATTTGTAAAATCAATAAGGGTAGGCAAACATAAAAATCCTGAAAAAATCAGGGTTGTTTTGGATCTCGAACCCAACAACAATTATGATCTACAGCAAGTCTTTTTCAGAGAAGACAATCTCTTTGTGATTATCGTTAATACCATCGCCT
>JAUVLX010000243.1 GCA_030600525.1 Desulfobulbus sp.
CCCTGCACACACACGATCGGTTTATATTGTTTATTCCATTGTAACGGTTTTTTTTTTTTTTTTTTTAATTCAAATAAAAAATTTGGTTAACAATATGTAATTAAAAAAAAAACTAATCTTAACCCAAGAAGAAGCGGCCCGGATCTTAGGTTTAAACCCCGGGACATTAGCCGTATGGAGAAGCAGAGGGAAGCCTGAGATTCCTCATGTCAACATCGGTAGGTGTGTTCGGTATCGACATGAAGACATCATGGCAATCGCGGACAAAGGAACTTCAGGCGGAGCAGCGTAGAACATGAATAAACAGAACCAGTTACAAAAACTATTTTTAGCACCCGAGAGCTTGCTCAGATTCTCCATGTTAAATCCGACACGATTCGAAGAAGGTTATGCCTAAACGGTCACTACATGGGGATCAAGCCTGTCAAATTACCGAACAGGAGACTCATGTGGCCTGCTACCGAAGCTGAATCGGTACTGGAACAAGCACTGTGAAAATAATGGCGATAAATATAAAAAGAAAAAGCAGCCTCCCCATTCCAGGCGACCAACCTCAGGGAAACCGCTTCAATACTCTCTAAAAATAAAGAGGATATTTCTATGAAAAATACCAATGAAAGCATCCCGTGTCAACTATCCAAAACAAATGCAGCGATACAATGCTCACGCCTTCTCGAACGCCTGAAACATGGACCTATCTCCACTTTTCAAGCAAGAGAGCAGTTGCATATAGCTCATGTAGCCTGTCGCATTCACGACCTCAGGCGCAAAGGCTACAACATCGAGACACATACCTGTAAAGAATCCACCACAGGGGGTGCTGTTAGTCGGGTGGCTCTTTACATCCTGACCGCTGGACCAGAGGAGGTGTAAATGCCTCTTGCTTACGATATAGCCAAAGCCCTTTATTCAGGAAATATAGCGGGTACAGGTAACGGCGGATTTGTAACATGCTGTCCCGTTCACGGGGATAAGCATCCTTCTATGTCAATATGGGATGACGGCGATGGCGGTGTCAATGTTGACTGCAAAACCGGCTGTGACGGGAAGGATATAAAAGACTGCTTAGTGAATATGGGTTTACTTCCTGAATGGAAACCGGGGGGTGATAATAAATACACCACTCCCATCCCTCCATCTAAACCAAAAGAAAAACCCACGACACCGGAAAAGTCTTCCTTTATTTGGAATCAAGCCAGCAAGGACCCATGGGACCTGGAAAATATTAAAAAGTATCTGGCTAATCGTAAAATCACCATTGACCCTTTGCCCGCTTGTTTGAAATGGAACAGCTACAGGGGCAAGGATGGTAAAGTTAACCAAATGGTGGTGGCTGCAGCATCAAAGCTCGGTGACAACAATCCGTGCGCTGTACAACGATTGTTTATTGATATTGATAACCACGTCAAGACCGGGGCTAAAATGCATGGCCCTTGTGAGGGGCGCGGGGTGTGGTTTGACCGTAAGGAGGACTTGAAAGAGATTCTTGTCGGGGAAGGAATTGAAACCGTGCTTTCGGGGGTGCAAGCCACTGGCAAAAATGGGGTGGCCTGTTTGTCAACGTCGGGAATGAGAAGCCTGATTATTCCGGATGAAACCAAGACCATCTATATCCTGGTCTACTCTGACCCTGTTCGTGAAAAAATTAAGGCATCCATGCCTCGACAGAAGGCAGCCTATACCCTGGCCGAAAGGTTTGTGAATATGCGTCCTGGACGCAAAGCCTTTTTCGTCACTCCCGACGATACCTGTTTTTCGTCAAAGCCAAACAAGCTGTATTTTAACGACCTGCTGAAAGAAGATCCTACAGGTGAAAGCATCAGGGCCAGGATAGGCGCAGCTGTTGAATTTCATGATTCGGAATGGAAACCCACCGCAAAAGAGAATGTACAGACCGATCATGATGAGAAGCTCAAGTCACCGCAGGAGATATTCAGCAAGTACGCAATATCTGACGACTACATCAACAGCATAGGACATGAGGTATTCCTCTACCCTAATCTGATCATCAAAAACCATATTTTGACCATCATAGCCGAGTCAGGAGGGGGAAAGACTACTTTCCTGTTTTTCTACGTGGCACCACACATTGCGGAACAAGGCTATACCGTTCTATATTTCGATGCAGATTCTCCCCCCTCAGACCCATCCACGCATGAAAAAACATGCCGATGAACACGGCTTTCAACACCTGATTCCTGACCTTAATCAAGGGACCAGTGTTGCAAGTCTCATTGCAGACCTCAATATAATGGCCGATGAACAAAAAGACCTCGGCGGTTTTGTGCTGTTTTTCGACACCTTGAAAAAGTTCATTGATTTGATGAGTAAGCAATCAGCCAAAGAATTCTTTGTCTTGATGCGTAGGCTTACCAAATTGGGGGCCAGCATGATCCTTCCAGGCCATGCAAACAAGCACAGGGACGGCGACGGTAATCTGGTTTTTGAAGGTGTGGGCGATGTACGGTCGGACTGTGACGACATGATTATCTTTGAAAAGGAAAAGCAGTTTGACGATTCTATCGACGTAACCACGATATGCGACTCCGACAGGGACGCGAAAGTGCGCGGTCTATTCAAACCATTGTCGTTCAACATTTCCCCTGAAAGAGAAATAACCTTTTACGACAAAGCATTGGAAGTGGTTGACCTATCTCAGACCGGCACACCAAAAGCAACTGACGATGAGATATTGACGGTTGCTGAGCAGTACCTCAGGGATAGGGATGAGCCTGTAACCCAAGTCGAACTTGTTGATTATGCCTGTGATGCGGTTGAAGGGACGGCCGGTAAAGAGCGAGTGCGTAAACTGATTGTCAAACGGGCAATACTCAAAGACAAGTTTACAACCAAAGAGGAAATGCCGCTTGGAATAAGGTTTGTTTTTTCTGCTGGGCAAAGGAATAAACGGCTTTACGAACTACCACCCGAACCACCAAAGCAGCAACCAGTTTTTGGAGAGGCAGTCGAATGTTGTCCGTGAAAAATGAGCTTCTCGGATAATTCAGTTTCTCAGGTAAAGTCCGGGGGGGGTTATCCATGATATTAATAATACTAAGATACTGAGAAACTGAGAAGCTAGGTGATTACAGCCGGTTACCATCTTCATGGACTATTTCAGTTTCTCAGCTCCCCCCCCCACCTTTATGTGGAGATGGCAGGGGCAAAAAAATACCCACTGTGACTGATGTCGACCACAGCGGGTAATCAAACTCACTGAGGTATGTCGCAGCCACAGGGGGGAAAGAGATGGAAGATATGGACCCCTTCCATACCATTAATTTAAGCATTCAATTCTAAATGGTCAACGCTGGATAACCCTGCGTAATTTATAACCAGCAACAAGAGGATAGCAACATGGCAATCGAAGTAAGCACCATGGATTTTGAAGGAATTGACACCCATGCAATGATTGAAACAGGATGGTTGATCCCTGCAAATTCTATTGAACGAGGAAAAGTTTATATCAAAGTACCAGCCCATGAGCCAACGTGCCCAATAGTGAACGGTGGCGATATCTGCAATTGTAGAGAGGTGGCAAAAGAAATTTATGAGTTTTTACCAAATGGACCCATTAGCGCAAACTAACCAAGAACCCCCTGTGGAGGAAAAGAAAAAATGAATACTTCAAAAATATTGGAAAAGATTGTCGGTACAGATTTTTACAAAGCCATGGAGCAGGAAGAAATTGAACAAACCATTGAAGAACGAAAAAAGACTGCAGCATCTGTCGAGGCCCTGGAGAAAGAAGCTCTCAAGACTCACCAAGAGCTCCAAGCAAAAAGCTCCAAAAAAGAAGCAGAATTGAATGCGGTTGAGGAAAAAACCAAAAAGCTTAAGCTGGAACTCGGTCGAATCCAAACGAAACAAGGGGAAGCATCCTTTAGGAGCAGCCATACAAAAACCTGTCTCGAAAATTCTTTGAGAAAAACTGCTGACACCCGTATTGATGATGCGCTCAATGTATTCTACAAGAAAGAACAAGCTTTACGCGCCAAGGGGCCGTCCTTCTCGGGCGATGGGATGCGGTTTTCTTGGGGAGAATGGGCACTTCTTAATAACATGCGGTCGAATATACCCGAGGTTAACGCGGCGCTTGAATACGCCCGAGATGGTTTTAATACGCTTGAAGAAATGAAGCTTGAACCTGCATTAGATGATGAAAAACTGGAAAATCTTGTTTCTGGGCTTTTCTATAACCGCAAATGACGGTTGGCATTCTTTGTGCTTGAGGAAAACAGCGCGGAGATTTTCATTGTCAGATCAGAATCTCTTATCAGTTTTTTGATGGCGGGCAATATCTTTTCGTTGCTCTTTCTCGCATCTTTCATCTCTTTTTGTACCAGGTGTGCCTCGATTTGTGAAAACCTTTCCGCCAAACTAGAAGAACCATTGAGAATGATTTTCATGTACTCACTGTTCTTCAGGTTTTGGATCAGAGGAGTATCGGCGAGCGCCGTTTTTAAAACCTTGCTCAAAGATGCTGTTCCGCTCTTTTTGCGGCCTCGCCGTTTCTCTCCCCGAAAAAATCGTTCCAAGATATTGTTCGTCCTTTGCGGTTGAATATGCATAATCCCTCCAGGCGTAACAACCGGCAATGGGTCTGTAAAGAGTTTCTCCCAGTATCTATCGAGTTGTGCAATCATGCTGGAATATGATGTTTTTCGCCGTGTACTGCTGACCAGCCATGCTCTAAAAACGGTCACTTTTTTTTCGATGGTTTTCATGTCTGCATCATCACCATTATCGTTGATGCCATTCTTTCCTTCAGGAAGGGCTATGCGCATGGCAACACGAAGCTCATCAAATACTTCGGCCTTCCGCTCCAGATTTGCAGCCAGGTTATTCAACCGCTTGTCCTCTACAACCTTTTCAAATGCCCTGTAGATTTGCAAAAACGGTTTGTTGTCTTTGGCGAGGCCACGTAGATGAACATCCATAATTTCCCCCAATAATCGATGGGCAATTTGTAGCCGCCGGTAAAAATCAAGGTATGGTCTATCGAAGGGAAACCCATAACCGCTGGACTGTCTTTTGTAGTCAAACACCCAATGAATTAACGTATATGCCATGATCAAGGGAATATGCTCAGGAGAGGTAGTGTCCTTCCCTCTGCCGGATTCAAGGCTTGCCATGATCTCCTCAATTGTTTTGGCAGGGAAGTGAAATTTCTGCTCAAGGTATCTTGACCTTTGCCGCAGTAATGGCCGGACTTTGAATTTACGTAAACGTTTTTGGAGAATAGTATAGTCATCCAGCAGCAAATCCTTTCCAATATCGCGCAAGAAATGAAAATGGCATATGAAATCAGCCACTCCTGGAAACACCTCTTCTACCGCTGTGACAATCCCTTTGCCCATATCATGCACGAGCGCCATCGGTTCACCGTACTGTTCTTTAATGCGTTGGAAAAAGGGGATGAGCAATTCCTTTTTCTCTGAAGGAATTTTAATAGTGTCGAGCACCAGTTCAGAGATTCCATCAAGGCCGCAGAATAAATTAGGACTATCTCCTTCACAGGTCCCATCCAAATGGAGGATGTAGCCGCCTCTCCGTGCCATGAGATCACGTAAAAGCGGTTGGCTCTCCCGGTGCGCAAGAGCAAGATAAATGATGAAC
>JAUVLX010000165.1 GCA_030600525.1 Desulfobulbus sp.
CCAAAGTGTGGTGAAAGGATAGTCCATCAACTGGGAGCAACCTGCTATACCCGGAAATGCCCTAAGTGTGGGAGCACTATGATCAGGGAACTGACCTGACTATCGAAAGGAAGGAGTGACTATGAAACTATGTGTGAGTGCAACCGGAAAGGAAATGACAGCAAAGGTCGATGGGACATTTGGTAGAGCCCGTTACCTGCTTATCGTTGATACAGATACTTTGGAGATGGAGGCTTTGGACAACACTGCAGCAAATGCCAGCCAGGGGGCTGGTATTGCTGCAGCCCAGCTCATTGCCAATAAAGGAGTTGATGCTCTCTTGACCGGCCAGGTTGGACCTAAGGCCTACACAGCATTAGAAAGCGCCAATATTGCAATTTACGAGGGTGCTTCAACCGACGACACGGTACAGGAAGCCGTGAATAAATTTAAGCAGGGTCAAGTCAAGGAAAGTACGGATGCCGGGGGTGACGCAGTATGCGGTCCCGGAATGGGAATGGGCAGAGGTGGTGGCCGATGCAGGGGCCGTGGGATGGGCCAGGGCTTGGGACCGGGGCAAGGTAGAAGGAGAAGAAGTTGATTAAACAGTTGAGGCCGGAAGTCATCCAGAGCTTTCACCGTAAGGCGTTTTCTACACCGGTCATCGGTGTTACCGGCGGTAAAGGCGGGGTGGGAAAAACTACGGTAGCTGTCAATATAGCCGCCTCCCTGGCTGATATGGGAATGCGGGTCGCATTAGTTGACGCTGATGTAGATGCCCCTAATGCAGCCATTCTGCTTAGTCTCCAACAGGAACAGCCCCTTGATGTGACAATCACCATGCCGCTCTTCGATGTTGAGAAGTGCAACGGTTGTGGAGAATGCATCAAGGCTTGCCGACTTAATAGCCTTTTCCTGCCAAAAGGCGAAACAACAGTGCTCCTTTTGGGAGAATGTAATGGCTGTGAGGCATGTTTTCTGGTCTGCCCTGCCGAGGCGATCTCCCGAGGTCAAAGGATTGTCGGTCAGACCTATAAAACTGTAACTAAAAATCTTACAGTCTACACTGGTGAACTCAAGCCGGGTCTGGAAGAAAGTGCCCTGGTTGTTAACGACCTGAAAAAACGGGTATTTGACGAGGCTGATCAGTTCGATATCATCGTTGTCGATACATCGCCGGGAACGCACTGCAACGTGATCAATGCCTTGAAGGGCGCCGATAGAGTGCTAGCCGTCACTGAACCGACCCCACTGGGACGCCATGATCTGGATCTCATCTTGTCCCTTCTGGATCAATTTGAAGTGAAGCGGAGCATACTGGTAAATCGCGCTGATTTGCCAGGAGGAAAAGGACTCATTAATAAAACAGCAAAAAAACATGAAACAACTGTGGCGGCTGAACTGGAGATGGATGATCAACTCCTTCAAAGTTACGTGGCAGGGATACCAATTGTTCGGATGTTTCCCATGTCAAGACCGGCAAAAATATTGAATAATCTTGCCCGAAATATTGCAGAGGTCAAGGCATGAAAGAGATAGTCATTCTGAGCGGCAAGGGCGGTGTGGGAAAATCTTCTCTTGCCGCGGCAATCGGTACGATTCTGTCCGAAGAGTCACGAGTGATGCTGGCAGATACAGATGTTGATGCGCCTAACCTTCATCTTGTATTGAGTGCAGCGCTTGAATCAACTGAAGATATTACCGCCTCAGAAAAAGCGTTGATTGATTACGATCTTTGCAGCCGTTGTATGATCTGTGTCGATATCTGCAGGTTTTCAGCAATCACCGGTGATGCGGAACCAGTCATTATCAATTATTCCTGTGAAGGGTGTGGTGCCTGTGCTATTAGCTGCCCGGTGGATGCCATTGAGATACAACCAGTTGTCAACGGCAGACTCAATCTGTTCGACTGCGATGGTCTGCAGGTCGTTGCCGGTGCACTCAACATCGGAGAGTCAAGTTCCGGTCGGTTGGTTGATGTAGTAAAAAAACGGGCCAGAAAAGAAGCCGAAGAGTACAAGGCAGACCTTCTCATTACCGACGGACCCCCGGGTATCGGCTGCCCTGTTATCGCCTCCATGAAAGCAGCAGATTATGTACTGCTGGTAACGGAGCCAACACCATCCGCCCTTCATGATCTGCAGCGGATAATTGAGGTGGTAGGCCATTTCAAAACGCCGCTTGGGATTGTTATTAACCGGGCCGACATTCATCCCGAAACAAACGTACTTATCAAGCAGTTCGCTTCAGAGAATGGCTTTGATCTCCTGGCCGAGATCCCCTATGACCTTTGCCTGCCCCGTGCTCTGGCTGAAGGAAAGCTTGCTATTACAACGTATCCTGACGCACCGTCATCACTGGTTATCAAGGAGTTGGCCTTCAGCGTATTGGAATTATGTTAAACTTTTTTGATTTCGGATAGAAAAAAAATTCAGCTAAAGCATACACAGAGTTTGATAGATTTATCGACGAACCATTTGATCTAGTTGTAATTATTTTTCAGGCTATCGTTTCGCAAGGGCGATATGCTTTAACTGTTACAAAGGCACCTTGACCATAACCGGCACGTATCGGTTCAATATCAATGGTTTCTTCTAGTGTCTTTGACAAGGTCTGTACCCAGACGGAATCTATAAAACCGGTATCGCTTAGTAATTGCGCTACTTCATTGGCAGAGTAGAATGTTGCCTCTTCGTAAAAAATATTCTCTGCCTGGTGTGCCTGATAATGTTGCCCAAGTTTGCTCGTACGGTCGATAAAACCTATCACAATTTGCCCACCCGGTTTCAGAATACGGTATGCTTCCGAAAGCATTGTAGTTGCGTCGTCAACAAAACAAATAGTGGTGACACTCAAGGTATAGTCGAAGCTTTGGTCTCTAAAGGGAAGAGCTTCTGCGACCGCACGCACTGTTGAGATGCCTCTATTCGTTGCATAGTTGAGTACTTCTTGAGCCGGATCGATTCCTATCTGTACACCCATTGGTGATGCAAAACGTCCGGTGCCAACACCAATAGACAAACCAAGACCACGCCAGGGTGACAGTGCGCGAATCGCTAACAACTCAGACTGATAGGCTGCTATGTGGCGTTCAAACCAGGTATCATAACGGTGATGATAAACTTCGAATGGTTCAGTCCTTGGCATGGCTAAAAACCCGAGAGGAATTTTATGATGAGCATTAACAAAATTTCTATTATGAATGTGCCGCTATGCTGCTGCTAGTCAAAGACAGCATAACCTTGCATAAGTGCTGAGGTTCGAGCGTGAAGTTACCGTGCTGCTTTGGCGATCCAACGAGCTTGCTCCAAGCCTAGTGTTGTTTCACCACCATGAGTTCCATAGACTCCGGCAGCAACAGCCAGAGCGGCCAATAGTGACCCGAGGCTGAAAAAAGTCGTTGCATACTTTTCTTTCTTAAATAATTTCTGGTTGTAATCAAATCACACCACATAAACGGGAGCAACACACCCTATTGCTCCCGTAAAATTTGATATGAATAACTGAACGTACAGGATCAGTCAAAGGCTTGCTCGGTTTTCCATACCTCCCAGACCTTACCCACCAGATCAATACCAGGCTTCAGGGTTGGTTTACCTGGACGCCAGCCTGAAGGTGTTGCTTCTGCTCCTCCAGTTTCACGGACAAGTTGGAAGGCCTGTACCTGACGGATGGTCTCGTTGATATTTCTTCCAACAGGTGGAGTCAGGACCTCGTAGCCCTGCAAAACTCCATCGGGATCAATGATGAAACGTCCACGGGTTTCCACACCGTTATTCTCATCGTAAACTCCGAATACCTTACCGACCTTGCCACCGGCATCGGAGAGCATAGGGAAGGGAACACCCCCATCTACCATCTTTTTCAGTTCGTCATCATCCCACATCTTGTGGACAAACATTGAGTCAATGGACATAGACAAAACTTCAACACCTAGCTTCTGGATCTCAGGATACTTTTCGGCGACCGCCGAAATTTCAGTAGCTCAGACAAAAGTGAAGTCGCCGGGATAGAAGCAGAGTAATACCCATTTCCCCAGGTAGTCTGAAAGCTTGACGTTTATGAACTCTCCTTTCTGATATCCCGGCGCCGCAAAGTCAGGCACCTTCTGTCCCACCATTATCATACTTTGTTCCTCCTTTTTGACAGTCTGTTGTTCCTGACTTGTTTCAGTCGGTTCCTCACCGACTGGTCCACCTGTAGGGCGGGCGCAACCGACATTCGCTTTCTCTGCCATAACACCTCCTGTATAGTTGAGACTAAAATGGTGCGTATCAATTTTATTGTTTTGCTTACATTCTCAACTGTTTATCAAGATCTTTCATCTCAACAAGAGTCTCTTTCATCTTGGCAAGGCCATACCAAGTGGTGTAATCGGGCATCAAATGAAATGATGCCTGATATGTCTTCATCCTGAAGTCCATAAACATTTCATAGAGAAGTTCTTCAATGTGGCTGTCTACTTCATAGAAGGTCAGGAGATCAGGATATGGAAATGTGGCCTCATTTGTTGTGGACTCAAGAATTTTGTCCTGATAAAGCTTGGCCACCAGTTCAATGGCTTCTGCAAAGATATCATCAGAAGCTTTGATCATCTGGTCTGAATTTTCCAGACTCTTTGTAACATAGGTTTCGCTATGGCATTCTTTGCAAGTTGTTACCATTGCGTTTCGCTCAGCGTTAAACGATTCTTCCGTCAATCGTGCCATATCAGCGGCTTTAACCACGTCCAGTCTGCCGGTTGGCTGACCTTCTTTATCCAGAACGCCAAGAGCTTTCAGGATACTGACTCGATATCCCATCCATTCTGCATCTTTCTCAGGCAATCTGACAGCCAGAAACCCCCATGCTGTCATTACCTTGTGATTTCCTCCAGACATATGACAATCCTGGCAGGTCGGCCCTCTATGTCTTACATTTCGCACCTTGCAAAAAAAAATCTGTCTTTAAAAAAAACGTCAAACATTCAAGTTGTTGTCAAGCGAGAGATGATCTTCATTTGATTTAGAATGGCCTCTATTTCTGCCATAGTAAATCCTCCTTCGAAATCTACTCAAGAAGTTCAAATGTTGCAGGGGAAACACGGCGAATAATTCCACCTTGTTTTGCTTTTTTGGCCAAAGCACTGGAAAGCGAATCTCGGTCAGTCACACGTCCATAATGGTCCATCAAAAGTTCAACGAGTTCATCAACATGTATAGGGCGTTGTTTTTCTGTAAGTAACTCTATACTAAGATGGACGAGTGACTTACGTTTCCTTCCCCGTTTTCGCACTACACTAACCTGAATCTCCTCTTTACCAAGTATTCGGCGTATGCTTGCCAGCTGTAGCTCGAGCATGGTCTCCATCGTCTCTAAAATGAGTTTACGCTGTTGATCTTTCATTGTCTACCTTTTGCTTGACGTCAGTGTTGTAAACGTATTACTTGCAATATACCGACGTTTCTCGTAGAGTGCAAGTCCTGTCTTCTGAAATAGCGCCCTGTGCAAAAAAAAGGATGCAATTGCTCCGCAAGTGTAGAGCAATAGAGCTTACAGGAAACCAACTTGACCGGCTTAACAAGCAGATATGAAGTTAAAAACGGTTATTTGAATTATGCGTAAAGGTGGAGAGGGAGAGTGTGTTATGGAGCAATTTGATACCCAATTTAAACAAGTCGATGTGTTGCCGATGGTCAAGCATTTCATGAATGGCCTCGACCTTTTCAATCTTTTCAAAAAGTATGTTCCAGTGACAACCGGTAGTTTAGCGGATCATGCTGAAAGCCTTTGCCTATTAACAGCAAATATCATCTGCAACAACAAGCCGCTTTACAAGGTTCAAGAATGGTTGAGTCAATATTCCGATGGCCTTACAGAAGAGCCGGTGGCAGCGAGCCTTTTTAATGATGATCGACTCGCCAGGGCTCTTTCAGCTCTTTTTCATTCAGATCGCCATTCGTTAATGACCGAGGTCGCCAGTAACGCTATTTCTGTTCACAAGCTGCTAACGGATGAAATCCACAATGACAGCACAACTGTGACGTTCATTGGCAAATACGACACTCCCGATCCGGAAGCGGTCAAGCTCAAGCATGGCCACAATAAGGATTTTAGGCCTGACTGTAAGCAGATCGTATTTGGCTTAAATATCACGGCAGATGGCCATGTTCCGCTCAGCTATAAACTTTTTGACGGCAATACCCCTGATGATGTTACTCATATTCCGAACTGGAACGCCTTGCGCACGTTATTGGAAAAAGAAAATTTCATTTACGTTGCCGACTGCAAGTTGTGCAGCAAAAAAAATCTAACTCACATCTCAGAACATGGCGGTAATTTCATCACGATTGTCCCGAGGGATAGAAAAGAAGTCAAATGTTTCTTGAAGTATCTGAAAGGTAACGAGGTGACATGGCGAGACGCCTTTTGTCTTGAAAGTTCACGAAAAAAAAATGAGATAAATGTTTATAAAACATACGAAGCCGAACTGACAAAAGAAGGCTTTCGAGTTGTTTTCGTACACAGCAGCTCCAAGCAGAAAGAAGATGAAGAAAGAAGGCGTAAAACAATAGAGAAGGCAATTGAGAAACTAGAGAAGTTATCACCGAAACTCAATGCCTATCACCTAAAGACTCAAAAGGAAATAAAAGCGGCCGTTGACGGAATTTGCAAGGGCGTAAAGGAATTCATAGAGGTCCAGATATTAACAGAGCGAAAACAGATCAAAGTGAAGGTGTCTCCCGGCAGGCCTTCCCTAGACAGCGTCTATAAAAATAAATGGGAATTCACCTACAGCATTCAGTGGAAGTTAAACGAACATGCCCTTTCCGAAGCATTAAAGAGCGATGGAGTTTTTCCCTTGATAACCAACACGGACCTCGCTGCCGCTGAGGTATTAAGAAAATATAAGAGCCAGCCATTTCTCGAAAAACGCATGTATACCAAAAAAACCGTTTTGGAAGTAGCACCAGTTTTTCTAAAGAAAGAAAAACGCATTGAAGCCATGCTCTTTTTGTATTTTGTGGCCTTGATGATCGTATCGCTTATCGAACGAAAGATACGTATGAATATGGCAGCTGCACATATCGATAAACTGCCGATTTTACCACAGGGGATGAATGCGAAAAAGCCGACATGGAACAACATTCGATACTTCTATCGTAACGTCTACCTCTCGCAGATAATCCGCAATGGCGTATGTCTACAAGCCGTGGCAAAAGGAATTAGTCACCTGCATGAACAAATCAATCGTCTATTGGAAATCCCCGACTCAGTGTACAAACATCTACAGGATGGCTGGTGGCAATTTAAAGAGACATGATTGAATTATCAGCATAGTTCCTGGGGGTATTAAAAATAATATTTTCACAAGGTGCGAAATGTAAGATGAAGGGCTTAATTTTAGTAATTTTCCTCAACGTGGGCGGCCTTCGTACAGTTTAGAAACTGGCGTGGAACCACTTGTGCGCCAATTTATTCGTAGAGCAAACAGGAGCGGCGAGCAAGTTAATGTAGAAATTATTCGTAACTTTATGCAGGATGAGCTTCACTGTAAGGATATTGCCCACACTACCTTATGGAGAGCTTTGCAGAGGTGGGGTTTTGAGTTTGGTAGAGGAACTCGTTCTGCACAACTGAAAGAGAGTGAGAGAATTGTAATGATGCGAAGACGATACTTACGATTAAAGCGCTCAAGCCGTGATAGCAAGGGAAT
>JAUVLX010000246.1 GCA_030600525.1 Desulfobulbus sp.
GCATCGGGTGGTTGCTCTGCCTGGCGAATGGCCAAAAAATTCACTCCAGACATGAGGATATCGAGCATGGAGTCAATGGCTGAGGACAACACAGCCATTGACCCAGAGAGGATCCCCACTGTAAATTTCATAATTGCCAGGCTTACGGCCATGCCGATGGAGAGTTTGGCAGCCCTGATTTTTTTCTCAGAAAATTTCATTTTATCCTTTGCTCTCTTTTTCCATACGCGCCTCTTAACAATGCGACCATAGACTCCCCATGAGTATATCCTTTTTCTTGCTCAGCACCAGAAAGATAATTAATTTTGTATTATTTGCCTGCACAGTTACACCTGCCCTGACACAATTGCCTCACGGCTGAAAGCAGGCACCTGCCCCCCCGCTCCAAAAGGAAGCAGACCGTATGGATATCTGGATCACCACTCTTATTCTCCTGGCTACCCTTTACCTGCTTGTTACTGAAAAAATATCCGTCGCCCTGACCGCCATCGGCATCATCGTACTGCTGGTTGTCAGCAACATCCTCTCACCTAAAGAAGCGGTGGCAGGTTTTTCCAACCCAGCAGTTATTACTGTGGGTGCGATGTTTGTCGTGAGCAAGGGCATGATGCGTACCGGCGGGGTGGAGTTTATCAGCCGGAGGGTCATTACCCTTGGCCGGGGTAGCTTTACAGTTGCCCTGGCAATTATTTTATTACTGGTTGCAGTGGCATCAGCATTTATCAATAATACGCCGGTGGTCATACTGTTTATCCCTGTAGTAATGACCATGTGCTGCGAATACGGCCTTAGCCCCTCAAAATTTTTAATCCCTATCTCTTACGCTTCTATCCTTGCCGGTACCTGCACACTGATAGGCACCTCTACCAATATTATCATCAGTGATCTGAGCGCATCATATGGATACGATCCCCTTTCCATGTTTGAGCTGTCCATTATCGGTGTACCAATAGCCTTGGTAGGTATCCTGTTTCTTCTTGTAACCGCTCCAAAACGCTACCAGCCTTGGCAAATCCGGTATGTCAACTCCAGAACGCAGAGCACCGCAAGTACCTTGCCGAGCTGCTGATACCAAAAAACAGCTCGCTTATAGGCAGATTACCTGCAAACATTTTTAATCGTAAATACCCCTCGCTCAATGTACTGGAGCTTATTTCCCGTTCTCATATTTATCACCCTGAACGGGACCAAAAGACCATCTCCGCAGGTGATATTTTACTCGTGAAAGGGTCGCTTAACGACTTGATCGATATTCTCCACAGAGAAGAGGTAGAACTGCCAACAACTGAAAAAGGATTAACCCTTGGTGCACAAAAAGACTCCCCGATTGTGGTTGAGCTGATTACCCCTCCCCATTCCCCTCTCTGTAACCAACGGCTGCATAACACCGACCTTGCCGGGGATTCAGAAGTGCATATCATCGCAGTAAAAAGGAGCAATCTCCACATAAGCGAGCATCAAATTCAGGATGTGCTGCTTAAAACAGGGGATGTACTCCTCATCTGGTGCAATGACAGCAAACTTGCCACCATCCGTAACAATACCGATTACCTGGTTATTGAAGATGTCTACGAAGAGCTTATTCACAAACGCAAGGCAGCGTGGTCAATTATCAATTTTATAGGTATGGTGGGGACGGCCACCCTAGGGTTAGCCGACATAATGACCTGCGCCCTGACAGCGGCCTTTCTCATGATCGTCACCGGCTGCCTGCAAATGCGGGACGCCTACAAAGCATTGCAGGGTGAAGTATTCCTCTTAATTGCAGGCACCATTGCCCTGGGGGCTGCAATGCACAAAACAGGCACCAGTCAACTCTATGCAGAAGCATTTCTGGGCCTTTTTGCAAATTTCTCCCCTGTTGTGGTGCTTGGAGCAATTATCCTGCTCACCTCTATCGGCACCCAGATTCTCAGCAACAATGCCACTGCTGTCCTGCTCTTGCCTATCGCCATTTCCACTGCCATAGGTATTGGAGTTGACCCAAAACCTTTTATCATCGGCGTCTGTTTTGGGGCAAGTGCCTGCTTTGCTACCCCTGTGGGCTATCAGACCAACTTGCTGGTATACGGCCCTGGCGGATACAGTTTCAAAGATTACCTGAAACTTGGTATCCCGCTTAACATTTTTGTGGTCATGACAGGCACGTGCACGATTCCGTTTTTCTGGCCCTTTTAAAAGGGGACTTTTTTTATGCTCAAAGACATGCAAAAAATATGTCACGTGCCATAAAAAAGGATATGACACAATAGATCCATTTTTCACAACACCCTTAACAATATACTCAGAGAGTAACTCCTTATGATCCCTGTACTTGATATCTTTTCAGACTACATCTGACCCTGGTGTTATTTCATTACCGGGTGTATTGAAAAACTGACACAAAAATATGCGGTCACCGTTCGCTGGCGCCCCTTTCCCCTCCATCCGGACACACCGACAGAGGGCATGTCCCTTGAGCAGCTCTTTGGTAGCTCCTGCGCAGAAATCAAGGCTATGGTCCAACAACAACGCCAGACAGCACGTGAGCTTGGTCTACCTTTTGGGGACCGAACCATGACCTTTAACAGTCGCCTGGCTCAAGAGACAGGGCTATGGGCAGAGGCGCAAGGCAAGGGTAAGTCCTTTCACAAGGCTGCTTTTCTTGCCTACTTCCGAGACGGCCAGAACCTGGCGCTGCCTGATATCCTCATCAAGCTTGCAACCGCAACCGGGCTCCCTGCTCACGACGCTGGAAAGATTATAGCCACAAGAAAGTACGCCAAAGCAGTTGATAATGACTGGCAGGAATCAAGATCGATCGGTATAACCGCTGTACCAACGGTCCTTTTCGCAGGTCAACGCCTTACCGGTTACTAAAGCTACGACCGCCTTGAGCACCTAATACGCTCCCGAGGAGCAGCAAAACGAAACAACAGGTAAACTGCAATACCAAAAAACTACCAACGATTATCCGCATACACCCCAATACAATCATGACCGAAAAAATGCATATAGCCACTCGACTGATCAAAGAAGAACAACGCTTTGACACTGTGGGTGGCAAAACAACCAAGACCATAAACCCTGCAATGTACACGGGATCAACAGTCCTGTTTGACAATTGCGAAGATCTGGCCCTGGCCAATGCAGGAGAGTACCCGGCATCGTCTACGGTACCGACCGATTGCCGCCCCAGCGCTCCTTTGAAAAAAAATGCAGGAATTGGAAGGCAGTGCCCTGACCAGAGCCTTTCCATCCGGCATCAGCGCTATTATCAACACCCTGCTTACCTATACCTCCAGCGGGGACCATGCACTGATCTGCGACAATGTTTATGGACCAACAGCCAGTTTCTGCAACAAGATCCTTCGCAAATACGATGTTGCGATTGATTTTATTCCGCCTGACATCGGTAGCAACATCGTAGAATACCTCCAGCCCAACACCCGACTCATCTACCTAGAATCGCCGGGCTCAAACACCTTTGAGCTGCAGGATATCCCAGCAATCACCAAAGAAGCCACAAAAAGAGACATTATAACGGTATTGGACAACACTTGGGCCACACCGCTTTTCCTCAACCCTTTTGCCCTTGGCGTGGATATTGTTGTTCAATCTGTTACCAAATACATCAGCGGCCATTCTGATGTTCTTTTGGGTACAGTGAGCGTCAATCAGCGGTATGCAGAAGAATCTGATACCTTCTATCAGGTGATGGAGACATTTGCACCACCCTAGGATTGCTCCCTGGCCCTGCGCGGACTGAAAACCTTGTCTGTTCGTCTGGCACATCATCAGCAGGCCGCATTGATGATAGCCAAATGGCTTGAACAACATCCTTTTGTGGAAAGGGTGTTCCATCCTGCGTTGCCGAGTCACCCTCAGCATCATCTGTGGCAAAGATATTTCAGCGGATCGTCAGGTCTGTTTGCTTTTCTAGTCAACAGAGAGTGGGAAGGACCTCTGCTGCCCCGATTCGTTGACAGCCTTGATTTATTTGGTATTGGCTACAGCTGGGGAGGATACAAGAGCCTGGTTACTATCGGCAGTTGCAAGCGCCGTGAACAATGCGACTATATAGACCGAACTGTTATCCGGCTCAATATCGGCGTGGAAGATCCTGAAGATTTAATCAATGACCTGAAAAAAGGATTCAGGATTTTTCACTAAGTATGTTATAGAGATATGTGCTGAACGCTTTGCTTTTTTAGATTATTGATTTATAGTGTTGCGTAGTACAAAGCGTTGTTTTTCAATTCATTAAGGAGGAAACAATGTCACAAGAAACCAAGAAATCTGTATGTCCCACCTGTCAGGGAAAAAAAGTAATTGAAGGCGTATGTGAAACCAGCGGTGAATGGCAAGGAAATGACACAGCTGACGGTCAGGTATGCACCCCTGATCAGAAATGTCCTACTTGCAATGGAACAGGGTATGTAGAAGAGTAACTATTTTTTGTACGGCTCTTGCTTACTAGCGTCGAAAATGACGCCTGGGGCAGGAAGCAACAGACCGGATTACCAAGTACTTTTACAGCACAGGCAATCCGGTTTTTATTTTCTCCCGCCCGCATTTCATTGCGTCCCCTGATCAATCAGGATTAAATAATTTTTGATTGCTCCATGTGCAGCACCAGATCCAGCATACGGTTAGAATAGCCCCACTCGTTATCGTACCAGCTCATTATCTTTACACTCTTACCAAGGACACGGGTACACAGGCCATCCACTATTGAAGAATGGGGATCACCTTGAAAGTCAATGGATACCAGTGGTTCCTCCGTATACCGCAGATACCTGTTTGCTGCAGTTTTCAGGGCATTATTGACTTCGGGCGCTGTTACCTCACGCTCCACTTCAATGACCACATCCACAAGTGACACATCCGGGGTGGGCACCCTCACTGCAAGCCCGTCAAATTTATTTTTCAATTCCGGAATAACCAACGAAACCGCAGCAGCAGCGCCTGTTTTGGTTGGCACCATGGAGGTGGCAGCTGCCCGTGCCCGTCGAAGATCGGAATGGGGAGAATCCAGCAATCGCTGATCCCCTGTATAGGCATGCACGGTCGTCATCAGCCCGCGTTTGATGCCGAAATTATCCAGGATAACCTGGGCTACAGGGGCCAGACAGTTAGTGGTGCAGGACGCGTTTGAGACCACATGGTGCAAGGTGGCATCATATTCGTCTTCATTGACCCCCATGACAATGGTTTTTACCTTTCCTTTTGCAGGGGCGGAGATAACAACCTTGGTAGCACCTCCATCAATATGTGCTGCTGCAGAGTCGTAGTCACGAAACAGCCCAGTACATTCAAGAACATATTCAACTCCGGACTCGCCCCATGGTATGTCCTTGGGGGACCTGTGCCCGCTCACAGGAATAAAACGACCATCGACCACAATACCGTTTTCAGCGGCCTTAACCTCTTTCTCATAGACCCCCATGACGGAGTCATACTTTATGAGGTGTGCCAGGGTCTTTACATCAGTTAAATCATTGATACCGACAACCTCAATGTCAGCAAATGATGCATCTTTACTGAGCGCTCGAAAGATATTACGCCCGATCCTGCCAAACCCGTTAATC
>JAUVLX010000296.1 GCA_030600525.1 Desulfobulbus sp.
ATAGTCCGTCAACCTATTTGCGCACATATGGAGCACTGCTAAACGCTTACAGCCATGGTATTCAAACTTTTTGTGTTACCCGGTGAACGGTTACAGAATTTACTTCTATTTAGATTTAAAGGATAAGGATAACGGGATCAATAGTAATGTCTCCCTGGTTTCGTGTCAACCTTCACCTCACGGATTAACCCAAAGGCGCATATTCCAACCAACTCGAAAGGATACAGCAACAATTTACGGCAACGACATGTGTATAATCAAATAGTTACAAAAAGCACCCACCATACACTGCATCTACAACTAGGAGGGAACTCTAAAAAGGTCACTCTTGGTTCTTTATAAATCGATTAAAAAAATTGATTTGTCCTCTTACATGTCCTATTGTTGCCGCTATTGTAGTTTTAATATTAAACCATAGTATTTTCTTTTTACACATAGGAGCAAATAATGAATAAATCACTTGTTGAAATGACTGCTGAAATCATCCAGTCGCAAATCAGCAGCACTGAGATGACAACTGATGAGCTTAAGACAGCATTAAAAGATACCTTCCAGACACTTAAATCTCTTCAAGATATTGAAACCATCGGTACCGAAATACCTGTTGAGGAAAGCGGCCCGGTGATGGAGCCAAAAAAATCTATTCAAAGGAACAAAGTAATTTGCCTTGAATGTGGACAGGATTTCAAGATGCTCTCTCCCAAGCATCTTAAATCACATGGACTTACAGCAAAAGAATATAGAAAAAAATATGGCTTTTCTGCCCGACAGCCACTTTGCGCTAAATCCCTTTCTGAGAGACGTTCCCAATCAGGTAAAGAACGTGGTCTCCCCCCCAACCTGCGCAAAGCAATCGAAGCCCGCACAAAGAAAACCAAGAAATAACCCCCCTCCTGGTCTCTCTTTTTTTTAGGAAGGGGAGACCACTGCTCTTAAAACTCCATACGTTCTCACACCAAATATTATGATTGGTATTTTTGATTCCGGCTTAGGCGGGATGACGGTAACCCGTGCCATCGAACAGCTCTGCCCTGGCTACCCTTTACTCTACTTCGGTGATCTTATACACACCCCGTACGGGCCAAAAAGCAGTGAGGCCCTCACCGAATACGCTATTCGCAATACTGAGTTTCTTATTGCCCAAGGAGCCAGCCTTATCGTTATTGCCTGTAACTCTGCAGCCAGTATTGCAGGCAACGTATTACGTGAAAAATTTTCCTGCCCCATAATTGACGTGATCGAACCAGCAGTAAATCAAGCAATTGTCAGCAGCACAAACGGCACCATTGGGGTAATAGGCACACAGGCAACGATAAAGTCCGATGTCTACCCGCAGAAAATCCTTGCCAAGCGTCCCCATTACAGGGTGCATTCCCAGGCCTGTCCACTGCTTGTACCGCTCGTTGAAGAAGGGTGGCTCAATCGTAGGGAAACCAAGACGATCACCAAAAAATATCTACAACCGCTTCGATGCAAACAAGTTGACACCCTTATTCTGGGCTGTACTCACTACCCCATGCTTAAACATGTCATTAGACCACGTATTGGTAAACGAGTAAAAATTATAGACTCTTCTACTGAAACAGCACTGTTTCTTAAAAATTTCCTCGACAAAAATCCAGAAATCGCAAAAGGACTCTCTTCACAAAAGGTAACAAATCGTTTTTTTGTGTCAGATCTACCAGCTCCCACCCAATCACTTGCCCAATCTATCTTTGGTCGCCCTGTTCATTTGGAGAAAGTCCATGCTTAATCAACACCACCTATTCAAAACGGCCTCTCTATTGTGGATGCTGTTGACATATGCAGCCTTTTCCCTTGCGATTCCTGCTAACGCAACAACAGGTGAAGATCAGGTAAAAAAAATTCAGGCTAGGTATAACGGTATCACAAGTATCTTGTTCGATTTTCACCAACAGACCACTACCAGCGGCAGAATAAGGTTTGGTGAAGGCAATGCTGTGTTTGTCAAAACATCTAACTTGACCCAGCAGAAAACTGAAGCCAGGCCCAAAACTATAATGCGTTGGAATTACGTTGCCCCAGCAGAACAAATCATACTTAACACAGGCAACCAACTTTCCATATACACCAAAGATGACAAGCAGCTTCTTGTTACCAAGGCAGACCAGTTCGACTCAGACATAACCTTGACCTTGTTTTCAGGAAATGCTGACATTCTTGACACCTTTCAGGTACTACCACCAAAAAGCAGCAAGGATTCGGCATCCGCAGGTAAGAATCTGCAAGCAATGCATCTCATCCCGATAAAGCCCCACTCACAACTCCAACGACTGCAAATCTGGTACTCTTCTGACAACATTATCCACAAGCTGGCCATGGAAGACCATTTTGGTGCTGTAACAACCATCCTCTTCACCGACATCCAACTCGACACCATCAAGGCGGATGACAAACTGAAGATCCAGCAACTTGTACATATGGATATCCCCGATGATACCGAAATAATTCATCAATAGCACTGCATCTGTCTAGCATGCCTTAAAAAGCAAACAGGACGATGGAAAAGGCTCCTCTTTGTACCGGCAAAAAATGGGTTGAACAACTGCCATAAGCGGAGTAAAGAGGTATACATCTATGATCCTTACGCTTTCTCATGTTTGTCCGAATCACTGACACAACACCTAATTTTCCTTTTCAAACATGCTTATTGCTATCCTTTCTGACAGCCATGATCAGATTTTGCACCTACAGCGTGCAGTTCAGCACGCCAACAAGCAAGGGGCTGAAATACTGATTCACTGTGGGGATCTTATATCACCGTTTATGCTCCCCTACCTTGGCAAATTCAAGGGGCAGATACACCTTATCTATGGCAATAACGTTGGCGACCAGCACCTCATTTCCTCCCGATGTGAAAAGGAGATGGACAACATTCGACACCATGGTATTTTTGGTGCCATTTCCGTAAAAGAACTACAGATCGCCTTTCATCATTACCCAGAACTTGCCTACGGGGTCGCAGAAACCGGCAAATATGATATCGTATGTTGCGGGCATAATCATATTTGTGACGTCAAAGAGATAAACAACTGCCTGCTACTCAACCCCGGGGATTTGCTCGGCAAAGAAAATCCCCCTGGTTTTTTACTTTTCGATACCAATACATGGGCAGTGCATCATGTTACTGTTGGTGATCCTATGAATTTTGAAACAATTTTTTGCCCAACATCAAAAACCATTAGATAATAAAGCCATTCAGGCACCTTACCGAGTAAAAAAAAATGAGTGACGAAAAATTTACAGATCTTTTTCAGGCCAAAACAGTTACCCGTCCCGCCCTTAAGCCCGGTGATCGCGTCCAGGCTGTTATAGCGGCTATCAATGGCGAAAACATTTTCATTGATGTCGGTGTAAAAAGTGAGGGGTTGCTAAACGCAGGTGAGGTTCGTGACGAAAATGGCGAACTTTCTGTGAGTGTAGGCGACACAATCGACGTATTTCTTCGCTCCGCCAGAGGCGGCGAAATGACATTTACCACCAGAATCGGCTCCGGACAGGTTTCTTCCCAAGAGCTCGAGGATGCCTTTCATTCAGGCATTCCTGTTCAAGGAAAAGTACAAGAAGAAATCAAAGGCGGCTTTGCCGTCACCGTTGCTGGTCAGCGAGGTTTTTGTCCGTATTCACAAATGGATATTCGGCGAATCGAAAATGCTGAAGAGTACATTGAACAGACTCTGACTTTTAAAATTATAGAGTTTGGTAACCGCGGAAAAAACATTATCCTGTCCGCACGGGCACTCCTGGAAGAACAACGCCTAGAAGCACGGGAAAAGTTAAAAGAAACCCTTGAAGAAGGAATGCAGGTACCCGGCACGGTAATGTCTATTCGGGATTTTGGTGCTTTTGTTGACATCGGTGGTGTTGACGGGCTCATTCCGGTCTCCGAGCTTGCATGGGGCCAGACAGAGAGGGTCGAAGATGTTGTCCATATCGGTCAACAGGTGGAGGTTCAGCTAAAACGCCTTGACTGGGATAATGATAAAATTTCACTGAGCCTGCGCGAAACCACCCCGAACCCATGGGATGAGGTCACTGAAAAATACCCACTTGGCAGCACGCATATGGGAGTAGTGTCCAGACTAGCTGCCTTTGGGGCCTTTATCACCCTGGAACCAGGCGTTGACGGTTTACTGCATATCTCCAAGATGGGGGGAGGACGAAGGATCAATCACCCTCGTGAAATCATGGAACCTGGTCAGGAATTCACCATTAAGATAGACGGTGTTGAGCAGGAGAAAAAGCGCATTTCACTCATTCCTGATGATTATACCAAGGAAGAGCAAAGTGACGAAAAATTCGTCCCCAGGTCATCTGAAAGTATTCCACAGTCCATGGGTACCTTTGGAGACCTGCTCAAAACACAAATAAAGAAAAAATAACAAAAGCAATATTTCTTTACATAATTGCTTGATTGCAGAGCCAGCCAAGGAGTTGCCCAGAAATAACTTGAACATCTCGCATCGCATCTTCAGGTCATCTTTGGCTGATCTTCAATCACAAAGTCCTCAACGTAGCACAACTACGCCTGCGGCTTTGTTC
>JAUVLX010000327.1 GCA_030600525.1 Desulfobulbus sp.
AAATTCTTTCCGTTCTCATCCATAGGCATTTCTGGAACAGAAAGATAGTTGCCGTTACCCTTACCATAGGAACACCACTCAGGGTACATGGCTCCAATTGCTGCAACATCGACCATATACACCTGCTGCACGAAGTCCCGTACTTCATCCATGAGGGTCTTGATGTAATACAGTCTTTCCATGGTCAGCGTAGCCGGGCTGTCCAGATTAATGGGATTAGCTACACCACCCACTGCAAGGTTTTGGATATGTGGGGTCTTGGACCCGAGAACGGTTACGACCTTGTTAATTTTCCGTTGATACTCCAGGGCCTGGAAATAATGCACTGCAGCAATAAGATTAACATCAGGATCAAGCTGCATTGCCGGGTGTCCCCAGTAACCGCTTGAAAAAGGACCCATCTGTCCGGAGCTTATAAATTTCTTCAATTTATCTTGGGTCTGCTTAAACTCCTGGTAGCTGTTGTTTTTCCAGGGAGAAAGCTTCTGGGCCAGAGCAGCGGCTGTTTTGGGATCGGCCTGAGTAGCCGCCGATGCAATATCTACCCAGTCAACTGCGGAAAGAATGTAAAAATGAATAATATTATCAGCCAGACAATGGGCACCCACAATCATGTTTCGGATATACTGGGCATTTACAGGGACTTCAAGTCCCAGGGCATTTTCAACGGCCCGTACAGAAGCCATGGCATGGACAGTGGTACATACACCGCAGATACGCTGGACAATCAACCACGCCTCTCGCGGGTCTCTGCCTTTTAAGATGGTTTCAATACCGCGCCACATGGTCCCTACGGATCTGGCATCAAGCACCTGGCCGTTTTCAACCTCACACTCAATACGAAGATGCCCTTCAATTCTGGTTATAGGATCTATTACAATTTTTTCAGACATGACAAAACTCCTTACTGATTCGATTCAGCTGGTTTATGAACGCTGAAAACAGGGAAAATTTTTACAAAGAGTGTATACGCAGCAATTTCAAAGGCAATGAGCCCATAGGTAATCATTTGCTCACCAACGGATGGGAAATATTTCCATCCGGTTCCAGGATCAAAACCGATGATATAGGTATTAAAACGGAACAAAGAGCCACCAATCAACACGGCAACTGCAGCGACAAAGAGTAATCGCGGATTGGAACGGTAGTTGGGGTAGGCCAGAATAAACAGTCCAATAAGAAGCATACAGTTCTCGACAAGAAACATATTACCGAGGAAACTCCCTGAAAATGCATTGGCCATCTCGCCGCGCATGAAAATATTTTGAAAGCGGATGATCAGGTAAAAGCCTAGAATCCATGACATGATCCGGGCGATTTTGGCCAGCATACTGGTTTCATCACCGAGTTCATAGACCCTGGAAGAGATGGTCGCTTCAAACACGACCATGGCAAACCCCATGAACAGTGCGGTAAGCAAAAAGAGTAATGGCAGGGTACTGGTATGCCACAAAGGAGATAGCTTGTAGCCTGCCATGAGCATCATGGTTCCCAAAGAAGATTGATGCATGGTTGGCAGCAGCACCCCAAGGGCAATCAGGGCAAAAATTACTCGGTTGAGGCGTTTACCAAAATTTTTCAACTTCCATTTTTCGACAAAGGCAGGGGTAAACTCCAGCCACAGGACAAAAATATACGTCCCGATACACATGGCCACCTCAAACATGACCGAGTGAAAATTCATCTGCCAGGGAAGGTAGAGATTATAGACATTCAGGTACCTGCCGATATCAATAAAGACCGAGACGCCGGCAAGGGTATAGCCAAACATAGATGCCAGCAATGCGGGTCTTACCAGGGGATGGTATTGCCCTTTATTCAAAATATAGACAAGAAGGGCCATCACGTATCCACCGCAGGCAAAAGCGGTACCGACAACCACGTCATAGGCGATCCATATGCCCCAGGGAAACCCATCATTCATATTTGAAATGGATCCAATCCCGAAAACAAACCGCTTGACCGCAAAATAACCTGCTATACCGACAATGATCAGACAAATCAAAAATGTTGGGGTAAATATTCTTCCGCCCAGGGGTTTTGCTTCATCGCTCATGATTTTCTCCTTCGACGGTTCCTATTTTTTCCTGTTCCTCTGCATTTTTGTTCTTCTTCACCATGAAAACAAGGCCAGCGAGAACTACCAGGGGGTACACCATGCCCTTATAGATGGCGTACTGAATACCACTTGCCATGGACACAAAAGATTCCTTGGGAAAGCTAGGAAGACCAAATTTTTCGAAAGGTACTGCGGACATATACATTACCTGGGTACCACCCAATTCTTCTCTGCCATATACGTGACGCACATATTTTGGAGCCTTGAACGAATGAACCTTCCCAGAATCAATGGATGAAACAGGGAAATCATATTGCTTTCCTGGTTTCATCTGCAGCCGACGCCTGGACTCTTCAATCAACTTTGCCACCGGCCCAAATAACGAAGCCCCGGTTGGGCAGACTGAGCAGCAGGCTGAAATGCCTCCCTTGGCAATAAGATGGGAACAGAGCTGACATTTGACGATCTCTGGATACGGGTCATCCCATTCAAATTTTGGAATATTATACGGACAGGCGACCTGGCAATACCGGCAACCGATACAGGCATCCTTGTTGTAACTGACAATCCCGTTATGCTTGTCTTTTATAAGCGCAGAAACTGGACAAGCAGTCACACAGGATGGATCGACACAGTGCAGGCACTGGCGTTTGATAAAGGCATAGCCGTCTTGGACAACATCCTTGTTAACACCTGTACCACTAGAGAATTTCTTTATAATATTCAGTGTGTTTGAGGAAAGATCCACGGGTTTATCCCAGATGCCGTTACCCTCTGCTAATTCTGGCTGCATTGAATTAGCCTCTTTGCAGGCCGACATACAAGCGTTGCACCCCACACATAAGGTGGAGTCATAGAGTATCCCCAAGGCATCCGGCGGCAGTGCTTCTACCGTTCTGGCATCAACAACCTGACCGTCCAGGGTCAACAGGGCCAGGCTACCAGCCGCACCCTTAAGAAAATCACGCCTTTTCATCTTCATCTACAGACCCCTCGCTTCCAAGCTTCGCTGTGAAAACTGCTCCGGCACCGATTGCAGCGCCGCCCAAACCAGCCATAAGTGCTGCCGAACCAGGAGATACTCCCTGGCCACGCTCTACAGTAATGGGTGCGTGTTCAGCTGCAGGGGTTGCATGCAGAACTGGGCTGGTCGTAAACTGAGGTATATTAAACCCAACCCCTTGTTCTGCGCAGCCGAAACAGGGATGTCCAATTGCGACCGGCCAGCAGCCTGATCCGGCATCACCGAATTGACTGGTTGAACAGTTCGCGTGAGTTACAGGCCCCTTGCAGCCGAGATAATAGAGACAATATCCCTGACGGTGACCTTCATCACCAAATTGACGGGCAAAGCGTCCATTGTCAAAATGCGGTCTTCGTTCACAATGTTCATGGATCAAACGTCCATAGGCAAATTTGGGCCGATTTTTCTCATCAAGTGCAGGTAACTTATTAAAGGTAAGGTAGTGGATGACAGTTGAAAGCAGGTTATACGGATTGGGCGGACACCCAGGAATACTGACGACAGCTTTATCGGTAAGGACAGCCTGTACCCCAACACACTCAGTAGGATTAGGCTCCATCGCAGCTACCCCACCCCACGAGGCACAAGAGCCAACCGCAATAACTGCTCCAGCCTGGGCACCAATCTCTTTCACACTATCAACAAAATTTTTGCCACCAACCTGACAGTAAATGCCCCCGTCTTTTAGTGGAATCGCCCCTTCAATAACCAGGATGAATTTACCATAGTTTTCCTCTACGGCCTGATGCAAGGCAGCCTCGGCTTGATGCCCGGCTCCAGCGGA
>JAUVLX010000206.1 GCA_030600525.1 Desulfobulbus sp.
TGTCACTTTCTTGCTGCGGACCTGAGCGGCTTCAAAGGCCATTCTTGCAATACGTTCAATTTCTAATCTTTTATAGACCATGGTGTCCCAGGCCTTTTCTTCGGGACCGCTTCCTTCCCGGCCCTTGGGCTGGCCAAAATAGATTCCAGAGGTTAATTCCCGGACAACAAGGATATCAAACCCTTCACCGACTATATCGCTTCGCAGAGGACAGGCAGCTGCAAGTGAAGGAAAAACCTTTGCCGGTCGCAAGTTACAAAAGAGGTCAAAGTGCTTGCGCAGGGGCAGGAGTGCGGCTCTTTCCGGTTGCTTTTCAGGGGGTAAATTTTCCCATTTAGGGCCACCAACCGAGCCAAACAATACAGCGTCACTCTCTTCACAGACTGTCAGAGTTGCCTGCGGCAGGGCCTCACCATGATTATCAATGGCAATACCACCGACATCGGCATGGGTAAACTCCAGTGAAAAATCAAATTTCTGTTGGACTACATCCAAGACCTTCAATGCCTCGGCCATCACTTCGGGCCCGATACCGTCACCGGCTAACACTGCAATCTTACTTTTCATTACACTCCTCAATTAAACGTAAATAATAACTCCTCCTGTTTTTATTTCTGCATGTACGCCGCACAAGGCTGCATGGATAAAAAACAAGGGAGAGAATCAACTGGGTATTGTTAAAAAGGACTAAATAACACGCTGAAAGAAAACCTTTTTTAGTCAAACAATGAAAGACAAAGAATTCCTCATGGTGGTCTCATATTTCGACCGCTACTCTTAAATTTCTACTACCAGATATACTCAGAAGTTACCAGCAAGAAGTAGGCTACGCTACCATAACGCGGTTTCTTTAAAAAAGTAGTTCCTGGTGCAGAGGAATAATACAAAACAACTCGTTTAAAAAAAATGCACAAACAGGTGTGCAGACTGATTGCAGCTCTTTGTGCGGAACAGAATATTACTCAGTTTTTCAGCCTGACCATTGCTAATACTCTGTCAGCACCGGAGTACGGCAGGACAAACCGTTCCACCGAAGCCAGTTGGCAAGGGTGATCCAAATTTTCTATCTCCAACAGCCGTTCTTCCCTAGCAACCATCACCACTGCAGTAGCCCCCCCCTCCATAAAGGGGTACACCATGGGAAGAAAACTTCCCGGTGAGGCTACTGCTCTGCTGGTCACAAGGCTGAAACGACCTGCATGCTTAGGGGCAAAGGCCTCTATCCGGTCAGCAACAATCTCTACATTTGTCAGCTGGAGGGTTCGCACAATATGACGCAGAAAAGAAACTCTTTTGAGGCGTGGCTCCAGCAGGGTAAACGATGCTCCCGGCAAGACAGCGGCAAGCACCAATCCCGGAAATCCAGCACCAGTTCCCACATCCAGCAGATTTACTTTGCTCTCCTGAGCAAGCATGGGATACAGGGTCAGGGAATCAATGAAATGGTTCTCAATGATCTGCTCGTCCTTTGTGTCACGGGCGATCAGATTAATACGACGGTTCCACTTCTTGAGTTCACCGAAATAAAGCAATAATGCATCAACCTGCTGTTGATCCAGGATCACTCCTAACTGGGACGCTCCCTTTTTAAGCAATTCTTCACTCTTCACCGCGCACCCTCACAGCTACAGAATTTCCATGGGCAGTAAGTCCTTCCAGCTTAGCAAGCCTCTGGATATGCTCAGCATCATTTCGCAGAGCCCTTTCTGAGTAGGAGATAACAGAACTCCTCTTTAAAAAGGTCTCCACCCCCAGGGCTGATGAAATGCGGGCAGTGCCCATGGTAGGCAGGACATGATTTGGTCCGGCAACGTAATCGCCGGCAGCTTCCGGTGTATAGGAACCAAGAAAAATGGCACCCGCATGGCGTATCTGCGGCAACCATGCCCACGGATCTACTATCTGCAACTCCAGATGTTCACTGGCAATCTGGTTGGCCATTGCAATGGCCTTTTCCAAGGAGTCAACCACCAGAATAGCTCCAAAATCGTCCAGGGATTTTCTTGCGATGTCAACCCTTGAAAGTTGAATCAGCTGCTGTTCGAGTTCTTCACTAACTTTGGAGGCAACATCCTCTGAGGTGGTAATCAGTATGGCTGATGCCTGCACATCATGCTCGGCCTGGGCCAGCATATCGGCAGCAATAAATACAGGATTTGCAGAATCGTCAGCCAGAATCAACACCTCACTGGGACCAGCGATCATATCAATCCGCACTCTGCCCATAACTTGGCGCTTTGCCTCTGCCACATATTGATTACCAGGGCCGACAATAACATCTACCCGAGGAATGGACTCGGTTCCAAAGGCAAGTGCTCCTATTGCCCAGGCTGATCCAGCCTTATACACTTCTGTTATCCCTATCTCACGGGCAGCAACAAGCAGCGCCGGATTGACCCCTCCTTGTCTATTAGGAGGCGTCACCATCACACGATGGGCAACCCCTGCTATGGCCGCAGGAATCCCGTTCATCAATACCGATGAAACTAATGGAGTCGAACCACCCTGCCCGCCCGGAACATAAAGCCCTGCTGAATCCACCGGCCGTACCAGCCGACCGGTAATAGTTCCATCTTCGCGGGTTAACATCCATGAATCTTCCATTTCCCGCTCATGAAAAGTGCGAATCCGATCGACTGTAAACTGCAGGGTCTCAATAAACTCTGTATCAACCAAAGCCCTTGCCTGTTCAAACTCAGCCTCGCTAACTCTCAGGGATGCAACATCGAGCTCTGGTGCATCAAACTGGTTGGTATAATCAAGGACAGCAGCATCCCCTTCGTTACGCACACGTTCCAGGATATCAGTCACAGACTGTCGGCATGCAGAATCAGCCTCAACAAAACGATTGTTCAATTGAGCAAGGCGTTGTTGCCCTTTTTTGCTGGCTGCATCTGTTACTTCAAGCATTGAGATTTCACTCCTTTCTTATTTTTTAACTATTCAACAGCACTCCACGGAGTCTGCGCTTACCTCTGCGCACGATCAGGCAGGAAAATAGAGCATTACTATAGTTGTCCAGCCCGCTTGTACGCATCTGGAGCACTGCTGAACAGTTACAGATCGAGGGTAAGGCGAGGTTATTTGTTATTCGCTGAATATTTACTTATTTTATTCTTTTTTACTGCTGGGGTACTGCCTTATTCTGCTCTTAATCAAAAGGCATCAACCACCGTGGCGATGGAACCATTTTTCCAATTCAGGTTGTGAAAAAGTTTTTACAACCGGCCTCCCGTGGGGGCAGTGGGAGAAAACATCACTTTCCTCCATCTGCTGCAATAAGCCAATCATCTCTTCCGAGTTGAGCACATTACCAGCCTTAATGGCTGCCTTGCAAGCCATGGACGCCAACAGGTCATCAATCACACCAGCAATCACCTGTCCAGGGTTTCCTTTACTTTCATAAAGCATATCCAGGACATCGTGCAGCATTGCAACTGGGTCAAGCACGCTTATCACTGCCGGGACACTCTTGATAACCCAGGTCGTCTCCCCAAAATGATCAATCTCCAAGCCAAGGCTTTGCAGATCCTCATGGTAACGTTCTATGGTTTCCATATGGTCTGGACCCAGTTCCACGGTCACCGGAAACAGCAGCCTCTGCTGGGGGATATCCTTTTTGAGATAGTCCTGTTTCATTTGCCCGTACAGGATACGTTCATGGGCCGCATGCTGATCAATAACAATAAACTGCTCATCTTTTTCGCAGAGTAGATACAGCGAAAACAACTGACCTATAAGACGAAGCCCGCCAAACTCTGCCTCTCTTTTGCCCGTCTTCTCTTCAGACGGGAAAGATGCAGCAGGAGAAATATGCTCAGGTACCTTTTCAGAACGCTCGGTGGCGGTGAGTTTTTCCACAAACTTCGGCTGCTCACGCGGCACAGCATTATTCCCCTGAACGCTAACAGGGTTAACCGGGCTTACTAAATGGTGCTGAAAAGGCTCTGCCACGGGCTCTGCTGTTATCAAATTTTCTCTGACCACTTCCTGCTCTTCCCTGGCATTTTTCGGTACCGGGGTAAAGAGTTGCGCACGGGCATGCTCCTGATGGTTCTGGATAGCACTTTTAACAACCGTTTTGAGAAATTGATACACCTCCCGGTGGTCACGGAAGCGAATTTCCCGTTTGGCAGGGTGGACGTTAACATCAACCAGTTCTGGGGAAATGGACAGCAGCACAGCACCTGCAGGCTGATATCCTTTCATCAAGAAACCGTGCAGCCCCTCAGTCACGGCATTGCGAATCATCCTGTCCTGCACGGCCCTGCCGTTGACAATAATCCGCAAACGAGCTGAACGGGTTGGGGTTGATTCCGGAAGGAGGAGATATCCACCCACCTGCACAGAATCGGTTGCCACGGCGCCGCTATGCTCAAGGGATAGCAAAGGACCGTCGTAACGAAAAATATAGCGCAGACGGGATTCCAAGTCGCTTGCAGCAGGGCAGTCCAGCACTGTTCGTTCATCAAAACGGAGGCTGAAACCGATTTCAGGCATGGCAATGGCTTGATTCTTTACCACCTCCTCGATATGGTAGGTCTCGGTACGAGCAGATTTAAGAAATTTCTTCCTCGCCGGTACATTACCAAACAGGTTACGCACTTCCATGACTGTTCCCCTGCTGCAACCTTCTTCATGGACTGCATGCAGAGCTCCATATCTTACCTCAACCAAGGTCCCTGTATCTTTTTCCTGATCGCGGGAGATGATGGTCATCCGGGCTACAGAACCTATACTGGGGAGTGCTTCCCCGCGAAAACCAAGGGTGGCAATGGCTCCCAGCTGACTTTCTTCCTGTATTTTCGAAGTTGCATGCCGCTCCAGGCACAGGAGAACATCATCTTCGATCATACCGCAGCCATTGTCGACCACACGCATCAGCCGCACACCACTGCCTTCTATCTGGATATCAACCTGGCTGGCTCCGGCATCAATGCTGTTTTCTATCAATTCCTTGATCACAGAAGCAGGCCGCTCAACAACCTCACCGGCTGCAATCTGATTGGAAAGATGTTCTGAAAGGATACGTATGCGTGACAAAATAGATTGGTTCCAAAGAAGTGAGCTTTGATGATGCTCAACCTAAAAATTCATGGTAGAGAACTGCCTATCAGTAACGGTAGCCAGCCTGCCATCGGGCGTGTGCATCCCTACAACATGGGGTACAGCTACCTACCAAACTTCTAATATTACATATTCTCCTTTCTCTTGTCTACCCAAGCCAAACAAAAAAAACGATCTTCGCCCTTAAAACGGAAAAAGCGAAAACCGTACACCCATTCTCACATCTGCCTCTTTCTGCTAATTATGGGCGGTATTGCCTCTTTGTTGGTGGGTGGCGGACTTGCATGGTTCCTGCTTCTGGATATCCCTGATATTCATTCGGTGGACGATTACCGCCCCCAGGTAGCAACCATCGTCCTTGACCGAACAGGCAAACCGGTTGACGCAATATACAAACAGTACAGGATAATTACTCCGCTGAGAAAGATGCCGTCTCTCCTTCCCAAGGCTTTTGTTGCCGCAGAGGACAGCCGCTTCTGGCAACACCCAGGGCTTGACCTTTGGTCGATCTTACGTGCAGGGATCAACAATATCAGATCAGGACGGCGAAGCCAGGGAGGATCGACCATTACGCAGCAGGTGACCAGATCCCTGATGCTCACCAGGGAAAAAAGTTATACCCGTAAAATCACCGAATAGATTCTCGCCTACAGGCTCACCAAAATGCTCACCAAAGAGGAAATTCTCTTTATTTACCTTAATGAAATTTACCTTGGCGAGGGCGCATATGGCATAGAGGCTGCTGCAAACCGTTATTTCGGTAAAAAATCAAGTCAGCTTTCTCTGGCTGAAATCGCTCTGCTCGCTGGTTTACCCCAGGCTCCCAGTCGATATTCTCCCCATAAAAGACCCAAAGCAGCCAAAGCCAGGCAACGGTATGTGCTTAACCGTATGGCCGAAGAAGGCCTCATTACAGACGCTGCTGCCCGAAAAGCATACCAACAAGAGCTGCATTATATAGCACCGTATAAAAATAAAATAATTTCCGGATATTTCACTGCCCATGTCCGCAAACTCCTGGCAAAGCAGTACGGTCAGGAAGCCCTTTTCCAGGAAGGGTTAACCGTGATGACCACCCTGGACAGCCAATTACAAACCCATGCTGTTCGTGCAGTGAAAAAAGGAGTAAACCAAGTAGCCAAACGACAGAAAACAAAAAATATCCCCCAAGGTGCGCTGGTTGCCATGGATGCCCGTACAGGAAGGGTGCGTGCCCTGGTGGGTGGTACAAATTATCAGCAAAGCCAGTACAACCGGGCTGTTGATGCAAACAGGCAGCCAGGATCTTCATTTAAACCTTTCATTTATGCAGCTGCTTTTGAAAAGGGCCGGCAACCCGGC
>JAUVLX010000329.1 GCA_030600525.1 Desulfobulbus sp.
GAACCAAGCCCATGTTAATCGTTACTCCCTGAGTAGCGCGAACTCGTCAACTCGAGTTCCGGGGCAGGAGAATCCTGCTGATAATGCCAGAAATCAGCATCGTTTATGTAATAAATATTGGAACTGCGCATAATATACCGATTGTCATCAACAATAGAGGTAGTAATAATGACCTCGTAATGACCGTTGACCACAGTAGTTGCTAACGCCGCATCAACAGCACCGGCGGTGGCTAACGCGAGAATTTCCCCTGGGGCATTTCTAAAGACAACTATTCCGGCGGTCAGCGAAGTAAGCAAACCTGGCTGGAGCCATTGGTACCTGTTTGCCTGGTGATAGAGCACCTGCACCTTGTAATCCACTACCAATGCATCTTCTTCATTGGCGGCCCTGGTTGGCACACCGAATCTTACCAATTGGGAGACGAGCAGATCATTGAAACCTTCATCAAAGGGAAAGGTTTCTCCAGTGCCGCAGGTATCGGGCAAGCCGCAGGCATGACGAACATACACAGGGGTAATCAAGTAGTCCCGGTTTATCAACTCGGTGTTTATCTGATTGGCAACGTCATTGGCCAGCACTTCCCAATGGTGGGCAGCCTGCATTTTTTGCTGCTTGTTGTAAGCATATCCCGTGGGCTGGGGAATGCGTATGCAGCCTGCAAGAACATTAACTGCAATCAGTAGCGCTGCAACTAGAACGTATTTGCTCATTGCACCTCCGAAAAGAAATAACATCAGTAACTATTCAGCAGCACTCCACCTGCGCACGATCAGGCAATAAAACATAGTATTACTATAGTTATCCAGCCTGCTTGTACGCATCTGGAGCACTGCTAAACAGTTACAGTTCAAGGTTAATGCGAAGTTTTTGTTATTCGCTTCTAAGGAGTTGTCCGGAAATAACTTGAACATTTCGCATCGCATCTTCAGGTCATCTTTGGCTGATCTTCAATCACAAAGTCCTCAACGTAGCACAACTGCGCCTGCGGCTTTGTTCAATTAGATCATCCAAATCTAACCTAAACATGAGCGCGATTTTGTACAACTTATTTGCAGATAGCTCCTAAGTAACAAAATAGCATCAACTGCAAGAAAATAACTGAAAACCAAGTGTTTTTACTTTTTTTAAGTTTTTTAAAACCCGTTTATGCAAGTTACTTTTCAAATAGAGGCCGGGGCCCCGGTTGCACTGCTGAATAGCAACTAACATCAATTGGATACTCTACTTTTTTGTCGGCTGTATGCCTTTTAAAATATAGGATTTTTTTGCCCAACAACCCTACAGGCAATTATTCAATCTGGCTTCAATGTCAGCCTGGGGTGCTGCACCCACCAACTGATCGACCTGCTTGCCACCTTTAAAATACAGGATGGTTGGCACCCCCCGTATCTGAAAACGGGAGGCAGCCATGTTATAGGTGGCAGTGTTCAGCTTACAGACCACTGCCTTTCCAGCATAGGCTGCCGCAATATTTTCTATAATCGGTGCCACCATTTGACAGGGACCGCAGGTAGGTGAATAAAAATCGACCAGAACCGGCAACGGTGACTTTTCCACAATCTGGGTAAAGGTATCATCGGTCAAGGCGACAACCACGCCGGTCACAGGAGCACCCGCAAGACTATCACCACAGCGTCCGCATTTGGCTTTAAGCTGCTGTTTCGCAACTGGAACACGATTTTTTGCGCCACAGCCCGAACAAACTACAATCGCATTTTGCATGTTTTCTCCTTACTCTTTAGTGTCTGTCTAGAAATGAGGATTTTGGTTTGAGAGCAGGTAAGCGCCAGACTCCGAGGCATACTTAAAATTTTACCGCAGGCATATAGTTAATATCGGAGTCTACGCTTACCTCCGAGGATAAAACTTTAAGTATAACGCTGCTATCGGGCCTAAATACCATTTATGGACGGGCACTATCTGGCTTCATGATAATAACGGTTTAAGTCAAACAACCCTGCTGTTTCAGGCTTATCGCGGATGAATCTTTCCTGAAACCAATCATACACTTCCCAAAAATTATCGTCTGCACGGTTTACACTGAATTTCCCCATTTTTTGTATATCTTCCTTACTTCCGTCAAAATAGGCAAGCAGAGACAAAAATTCCGGCAGCTCCTCAACGTTCAAATCAATATAATTATTGGGATAGGAGCCAACAAAGCCGCTGATAAAATCAGCCTGGTCCTTTTCCGGGTTCAACGTCTTTTTATCACTGAACAAAAAAGTGACGTTGTCATGCCAACGATTGATAACAATAGAGACTACAGCATCTTCCTCATCAGGGATTCGGATGCGCATGTGGGCAACATTAACATTCTGGTCCTGCACAAAGCGGAAGAAGGAGGTGCCCGGAGCGGACACAGCTTGGAAGCCGCGCAGATAGTCTTCAATGGTGGTGTACTTTTCAGGGAGTGGCGGGTACTTTTCACCAACCTTGATATAATTGTTATCAAAGCCGATACCGGTTTCAGGTAGCACGTGATTTGTTACAACATGTTCAATGAACTCCCGCTTGGGATTATCTGTCGTATATCCCACAGTTGTCCCCATCCCTGCAGAATGATAGTTCACCGCATCAAAACTGACACCAGTGTACCACTGGCGCATAAGCTTTTCACGCTCAGGTTGCGGTAAAAAATCAAGAAAATAACTTTCCCCTTCAATCCGCAGCCTGTCCATGTATAAGCGAATTGCCAGCTGGTGCCCTGCTGTACCATACACATCAAAACCTGCTACTAAGGAATAATAGATCCGCTCAAGCAGTGGAAAATCCATCACCCAGGCTGTGCGAGGCAGCCCACCAAGGACTCCTTTATGAACCGAAGCACTGTCAAAATGACGAAAAACGGTAAGCAGTGGCGTATCAGCAGCCCTGTTTCCTTTCCAAATCGAGTCCATCCCCTGCCCCTGGTACAGATAGGAGGCGTAAAAATCCTGGCGCGCCTGATAGAAACGGACAGCGCCCTGGCTATATCTGTCACGCAAAGCCCTAAACAACCCGTAATCGCTTCCCTCTTCGATGGGCATGGTTAAATCATCGCTGTGCAGTTTCAAAAAACCGGGATGGCGCACAGTCAGATCATGATCTGGATCAAGAAACATGACCCAAAAGCGGTCATTAACCACATTGAGAGCAACCTGCCCTTTACAGACCGGTCCGCGAATAAAGGTCATGATAATGTAGTTGGCATTATCAAGGAGAAACTGGTAGCGGGAACGAGGGGGAATTTGCTCAAAGGCTGCAAAAGGGTTGGCGCTGAGAACAGGATCATAGCTGACAGTATGCGGTTTTTGCAGCCATTTTGGTTCTATAAAGAGAGTATTAACCCGGGCATACTGCTCCCCGTCCAACGGGAAGACCATATGGGTTTTATGGACAATGGTGGAATGAATCCGGCGGAAGCGATAATAAAACGGGGCAGTACCCGGATCGTCATAAGGACGAACCGTTGGAATGACATCCACAGGCTGGCCAGAAGGTGTGCGAGAACGGACCAGTTCATAAAAGGAGCCTGATCCTGTTTTAAAGGTAATGTGGGCCAAAAACAGATGCTCATACAAGTAGCGGGCAGTTACTACGTGTTTAAGCGTGGCATTGTTAAAAAACGTTTCCCACTGCTCTACCAATTGCTCATCCTGGCCATCAATCGCGGTAAGGACCTTTTGCTCAGCCGTGGTCGGCCCACGAGACCCCTGAGCGATCCAACCGGCAATAGTCGAATACTCATCTTTTTTGAGGGGCGGAAAACCAAACGGCATCCCCTGGTTAGGATGTTTTTGCAGATAGCTACCAAGTTCGGCGCCATCTTTAGAGCACGTCAGATCAT
>JAUVLX010000189.1 GCA_030600525.1 Desulfobulbus sp.
ATGCTCTATACCAACCATGAGGTCATGGTTTTTGTAAATAACAGTATCTGCTGTTTTGGTGGTGGTGCCGTATTTGGTCTCGCTGTAAAAGCGATAGGTGAACCCTGCCACAGCTAAAATCATGACCAGGGCAACAGCAGATGCCATTTTTGCCCACCGGGTATAACTTTGGGGGTTGAAAATGTCACGTACAGAGAGGGGGATATATTTTTGTATTGCTTGGTTAATGTCTTTTTGCCTTGCCAGGCATGGCTGCACTGCTTTGCCTGTGAAGTCTTCTATGTCAATTATGGCTTCGCTGTCAGAGGGATCAGCCATTGCCAATTTTAGGATTTTCTCCTTGATTGTGCCAAGTGGGATAACTTCATATTTTTTGCAGAGGTAGCGCGGTAAAACGGTTTTGGCCTCTGCGGAAAATTCTTGATTTACATCTAGTATTGGAAGGTCAAATTGAGCTGAAAGGATCTCTAGCAGTTGGTCACTTGTTATCGCGCCCATCTGTACGAGAATTCGGCCAAGTCTGCGATTGCCGCCGACCTGCATTTTTAAGGCTTGCGCGAGTTCTTCTTCAGTGATCAGGTTGGCTTGGATGAGGAGCTCTCCGAGACGTTTTTTTGCAGCCATAATGCTTCTCCTTGAGAAAACAGGAAGTTAGATGTTTGTTTGGTAAAACAGCAAGAAGGGAGAGTGAAACTCCTTCCTTTACTATATGTCATGGTGAGTGGTGATTACAAGAGGGGAAAGTCTCTTTTTTTTGTAACTGTCCAGCAGCACCTCACGGAGTCTGCGCTTACCTCTGCGCACGATCAAGCAGGAAAATAGAGCATGACTATAGTTATCCAGCCTGCTTGTAAGCATATGGAGCACTGCTGAAGTTACCTTTTTTGCGCATTGCAGATGGATGGGTGCAGGGTGATAGTGTCATCATCTTCTAAATTATACGGAAGCGCATTGTTTGCTATTGTACTGCCTGTCAGTATTGATGCCTCATTGGCTGACTTCGTTTTGTGAGGGAGCTATGGCAAGGTAACCTACTGATATGGTGGTGCCAGGTAGGAGTTGTGTCGTTGATACAGTTTCTGTCGTCGATTGTAAAGTGTCGGTTTCTTGATCGTTACCGGTTAGTTCGCAGGGGAAAAGGAAGATAGGTTCGGGGAAAGGTGTTTGCTGGCTCAGGTCCTTGGTCACATCTGTGAGTGGATCGCTACTTATGCTGGCGTCGTACGCTATTGTGTCCAAGGTGCCACTGCCCTGTTCCCAGGCAATGTAATGGACGGTTTCATTAATCACTGTGTTATTTGTCTCTTGTGTCAGGATGGAGTGTCCGAAGTTATCTGTATTGATATCTATAAGCTGTGAAATCAGAATCTCAGGTTGGTTGCTGGTGGCAAGGGTTGTGAGGACGACCGGTGTCTTTACAAATGATTCTGCAAAATAGATGTTCTCGACGCGGTTGCTTCCGGAAAAACTCCCGGCTTCTACTAGAGTGGTTTGATTGAGGAGAAAACGTCCTTGCTCCATGACCATATAGTGAACTGTTATATTCTCAAGGTTGGGGTCGTTTTGTCCTGTATAGGCTATTTCAAATCCTGTTGACGTAATGTTTCGGAGATGAACCGATCCAGCTGTTAAATTGTTGGTCACTGGTAATTTGGCAATCGCAATCGGGTGTTGAAAAGGTGTAGCCAAAACAACACTTTTCCATTGGGCGTTAATGCTAAGTTCACCAACTTCTAGGTTGAATGACGGGAGGTTTTCTCCTGAGGGTGCAGCGCTGGTTTGATTTGTCGGCTCAGGTAAGGTGTCGTAGGTATCAGCCATCTGTGAAAGAACGATACTCTCGGATTGATCTGTGAAAAGAGAGGTAGTGTAGACAATGGGCTGGATTTGTATGGTAGTCTGAGTTGGATCATTAACTACTGCTACACTGGTGGTATCGTTTGGCTCGCTTGACGTGTTAGCAAGCAATAAGGAATCGTTTGGAAGTGTTGACGTAACCGTGTTTGTAGATAGGCTTTCTCTGGTGTATGTTAACGTGTTTGAAAGGGCTGTTTCGTTATTGTTACTATCGACGGCGGCAATGTTGAATTCGACAACCGGGCTAGTCAAGTTTGCCATGCAGGTGAGTTGACGGGTTGCGGGATTATCAGTTTCACAGAGGAGTGTATTGTTCTGGTACACCCGGAATCCTGCAAGGCCTTTTTCGGTGGGGTACTCCCAAGTGAGTTGGACCTGTTTTGGATTAAAGAGGTTCGGGTAGGCTGTGGGGTCGAAAAGCAAAAGGTTTGAAGGAGAGCTTTCTATGCCAAGTGACGATACTTCAGTCATGCTAAACGTCATAAGGCCATCTATGAAATCAGTATTACAGGTAATCGACGACGCATTAGGGTCTTCTGTTTCACAGAGGCGTTTGTTGTTTAGGTATACTCGATAGCTTTTTGCGGAAGAGGTCGACTCCCAGGTAAAAGTAAACCTGTGGCTTCCTGTGTCGCTGGAGGGTGACTCTGCTATATGATCGTTAAGGGTCGAAAAGGGGAAAGGGGCTGAGTGTGGACTTTCCGAGCCATCGTTGAATATGGCTGTGAGGGTAAAATTGGTAGTGTCTTTTTCTAGCGACACATCGCAGTCCATGGCTGTTACTTCAGGATTGTTTGTGGTGCAGGCCAACGTGCCTTCCTGGTAGAGATTAAATCCTGAAAGTGGTGGGTTGCTAGGGGGTGTGTAGCCCCATTCAATATGTATGGAATGGTTGGTGGCTGCGGCCATAGTGGCAAAGAGGACGCATGTCAGTATTATGATTAAGTGGGGTAGTTTTTTAAACATTATGAGGGCTGGAAACGAGAAAGATATTTTTTTGGATTTTTAAGTGGACGTTAGGCAACATGTTTGTATAGCATGTTGTGTGCCAGATATTTTTTAAATTGATGATCAAGGATTGGAGGTGCGGGACCTACTCGTAGGAAATGACGTGCGATCTTGGATTGTTAGTCTTCTGGATCAAATGTAACTGTGAAATCGTAGGAGGGGTATCCTGCGTGTTGAGAAGCAAGTAAGGCGAGAAAAGGAGAGAGCGTTCTCTCTAGAAGAGAAGTCAATTTCCCTGAAGAATATTGAAACCCCGGTACCTGATAGTTACTTCGAGCGATTTCGAGAAAGAGGGCGATACGCGAGACAAAGAATACCGGTGAGGAAGAGGAGTGCGGTGTTTGGTTCGGGGACTGCGGATGTTGGCAATGGTTCCGTTCTCACAGCGAGTGCATAGGGTTCAAAATTAAGGGATTGAAGGAACTGTAACCCCGTGGAGAAGTCGAAAGCCCAAGCCATGTTGTTAGAGTCTTTGTCTTTGTAGGCAGAAAACTGTCCTTTCTTATTTGTCCCAAGCCAGAAAGAATGTTGAAGAAGAGGGGTACTGTCTACTGATGAATCATATTTTTTAACCGTATAATAAAGATGTCCTAAGTCACTACACGTCACATTGGTTTTAGTGTCGTAGTCGTTTGCGTTGTAGGACCAGTCTTCGTATTTCCCATCTGGGGTGAAGGGCAATCTCCAGTCCGAGTAGCCTTCAGATTTTTTTTTATTGAGCTTTGCAATCCATGAAACAGCGTCAGGGAATTCTTTTGGTGCGTCACTTTCCAGAAACATCCACCGTGTATTGCGCTCGTAATCATCAATTGTGATAATGCCAGCAACAGCTTCGTTTACAGGCAAGAGGATCCACAAAAGTAGAATTGAATGTCTTAATGAAAGGAACATATTTTGCTCAGATAGATTCAGAAAAAGAAGGGTGCTTGGTAAGTTCTTGATATCTTAATTATATCGGTATAAGGGGAAGTGGGTTTTGTCAAGAAAAAAGCTGTTTTTGTCGAAAATCCCTGCTGTTTAGATCGATGTGAGGTGGAGGCGTTCCCATGCTCTGAGCCGAGCATGGGAATCGAATTTTACGACCCGACAGTGATTTCGGGTTTAATTTTTTTGAGCATCTTGTCGCCAATACCTTTGACGTTAGTAATATCTTCCACTGTTTTAAATTTTCCAGCTTGTTTCCGATATTTTACAATGGCCTCGGCTTTTGTTTGGCCAATACCGGGTAGGGAAGAGAGTTCGTCTACCGCTGCGGTGTTGATATTTACCTTGGCAAGAGCAGCCACTGCGAAAAAGAGAAGGAAGAAAAGTGTTAACGTGATTTTTTTCATGCAAACCTCCTGAGAAAAATGATGGTGGAATAATTGTTAACTACCTGTTTCGAATAATCGTATGGTGTGACAACGGATGTTGTCAAATTTAAAAATTGAGATTACAGGCAGTTAGTCTTGTGCGATGTTTTTATTTTCGTTGCAGGACAATGCGTTTTCCTGGATTGGTGTACTGTTAAAAAAAAAGGACCGTGACATTTTTTTTGTTGGCAAAATGGCATGATTGCATTTTCTGGTTGTGATCTTATGAAATCTACGAGTACATCATTTGTTGCTTGTGCTATGTTTTGTGTATGAAGTACGTAAGGTGGATCGTGGGTGAAAATGGGGTGCCGCTAAACGATTACTTTAACATCGTTGGTGGTTCAAAACTGAGTTTTTTCGTTAAAAAAAATGGGCCTTGGTACACGGTTACAATATTTTTAAGGGGGAATTGTGGAGAGTCTGTCGTCGGAATTTTCCGAGAGCTTGATAGTTCATTTTAGAAGAGCCGAGCAACTGCGTAAAGAAGCTGTTGACCTTTTGTCACTTGACTTAAACATGCGTCAGTTGTGTGATCTCGAACTATTGCTTAATCGGGGATTCTATCCTTTAGGCGGTTATTTGAGTAAGCAGGATTATAATGCTGTGCTTGAGGGGATGCGCCTTTCTAGTGGGGATGTTTGGCCAATTCCTGTCTGTCTGGATGTGAGTGATGCTACTGTCGCAAAGCTTGCCAGTGGTCAGCGGGTTGCTCTCAATGATCAGGAAGGCTTTTTGCTGGCGATTTTAACGGTTGGTGACGTGTGGCAGCCGGATAAGATACATGAGGCTGAAGCGGTATACGGCACTGCTGATGCCCAGCAGCACCCAGGGGTAAAATCATTATTGCAACAGACTGGAGATTGGTACGTCAGCGGGTCTGTTGAAGGCGTTTCGTTACCTATTCATTATGATTTTCGGGAACTGCGGGTGACTCCTTCTGAAACCCATCGTCGTTTTACGCAATACGGATGGAGGAGGGTGCTTGGTTTTCACACCCGAGAGTATTTGCATTGCGCCCATCGTGAAATGGTTTTGGCAGCAGCCCGTGATATCGGTGCCAGTGTATTCCTCCATCCAGTAGTTGGTCTTGAGCATCCGGGGAAAAGAGACCATTACACCCAAGTGCACTGTTACCAGGAGTTTGTGCAACATTTTCCTAGCAATATGATCTCGTTTGGCATTACTCCCATGGCTGAGCGCTTTGCAGGACCGCGGGAAGCATTGTGGCACGCCATGATCCGGAAAAATTTTGGGTGTAGCCATTTTATGGTTGCCGATATCCATGGAGATCCTTTTGCCGGTTCTGACCATGAGCCTTTTTACCCGAAATACGCAGCGCAAGAACTGGTTGAAGAAATGGAGCCAGAGACCGGTATCGCCATGGTCCCTGAGCGAGCTATGGGGTATGTGGAAGATAAAGCGCAATACGTTTTTCTTACAGATGTGAAGGATGGTCAAGTTGTAAAAAATATTACCTCAGAAGAATTGAAAAGAAGGCTTGAGTGGGGAGCCGAGATACCTGGGTGGTACTCCTATGCCAATGTTGTTAAAGAGTTGCAAAAAGCCTTTCCGCCCAGATCCAGCCAAGGGTTTACTGTCTTTTTGACAGGGCTTTCCGGTTCCGGAAAATCGACGATTGCCAAGGTGTTGATGGTCCGTTTTATGGAGATGAGAGATCGTCCTGTGACGTTGCTGGATGGTGATATAGTCCGAAAAAATTTGTCATCCGAATTGACTTTTTCCAAAGAACATCGTGATCTTAACGTGACCCGCATCGGTTTTGTAGCCAGCGAAATAACAAAAAATGGCGGGATTGCCCTCTGCGCACCAATTGCACCTTATGAGGCCCCTCGTTCTGCTAATCGCGAACTTATCAGCCGTTATGGTGGTTATATAGAAGTGCATGTGGCGACACCACTTGAGGTGTGCGAACAGCGGGATAGAAAGGGGCTTTATGCCAAGGCGCGTAAGGGGATAATCAAGGGCGTAACCGGTGTGTCTGATCCTTATATTGCTCCAGAGCATCCAGAGTTGACCATTGATACCAGCCAGTTGACCCCGGCAGAGGCTGTACAGGAAATTATGCTGTATTTGGAGGAACAGGGGTATACACGATGAGATTTACTAGACTTATTCAATGAGATTTTCTCTTTTTTTATGCGTCATCCTTGGCGGGGTGGCTCCTTTCTTTTTTTTCGGCGGTCCGGCCTATCATTCTTCCCAATCGTATAAGGCAGCTTGGGACCTCGGGCATATATTTTTTTTCTGTATTGTTACCATTCTCCTCTTTCAGTATTTAATACGCTGGAAAAGACAGTGGCATGCTCTGCAACACCTTTTGCTGGTGTTCCTGATTGTGCTCGTGTTGGGCTTTGTGGTCGAATTGCTGCAGATGTACAGTAGTCACAGATCCCCTGATGTGTACGATATCCTGCGGAATCAACTAGGTTGCCTTGTCGGATATATTCTCATCACTCTCAAGTCTAAGGTAGAAGGGGCAAGGTGGTGGTTCAAGCCATTTAGTTGTTTTGTTTGCTGTAGCCTGCTTTTTGCTCTTTGGCCTCTTGCCCGCAGTCTTGTTGATGAACATGTTGCCCAAGAGCAATTTCCGATGC
>JAUVLX010000336.1 GCA_030600525.1 Desulfobulbus sp.
CATCTGCACCCGTGCGTGATCATCATAAATACCGCACGGCACCTGGCAGTGAGCAAATGCGTTCTGTGCCCAAAAACTCCCCAAGGCCAAAACAAAAAACAAGGCCATCGTAACGGTCGTTTTCCCCATAATCCCTTTCATGACTACCTCCTGGTTAGTATTGAGTGTTGAATGTTGGGTTGTAATTCTTTACACCTGTAATAACGAATAAAACATTCGGCAACTGGAAGGAAGCTACTTCATTAGTTGCTATTCAGCAGTACAACCGGGGCCTCGGCCTCTATTTGAAAAGTAACTTGCATAAACGGGTTTAAAAAAACTTAAAAATGCAAAAATCCATTAATTTCAATTATTTGCTTACAGTTGATGCCATTTTGTTACTTAGAAGCGAATAACAAGCCCCCCCTTACCCTCGATCTGTAACTGTTCAACAGTGCGCAGGTGGGGTGCTGCTGAACAAGTTACCATCATTATTTGTAGACACCAACCAACCAAAACACTCTCTCTTTTTCGGTCCCTCTGATCTTATAAACAACACCCAATTGTTGAATTGCGCTCCAACACAGAACATGCTACCACTTCAGGATATAATATCCTTTCTTTGTGCATACATAAGTTAGATCAAAAAGGTGCTGCAGATGATCACTCCTCCTACCGATACTTTTGACTTTACCACTTCAGGCCGCATTGTTTTCGGTACCGGCACCATAGCCAAGCTACCTGAACTGGCAAGTCCTCTTGGTAAAAAGGCGCTAATAGTCTGTGGCGCTCACCCTCAGCGAATTGCAACGATAATAGAAAGCCTTCACCAAAAAAATCTAACAACCATCCCAGTCTCTATTGATGGAGAACCAAGTGTAGGCGTGATTGAGGCTGCAGTTGAACAGGCTCGAAGTCAAAAATGTGAGTTGGTTATAGGCATTGGGGGAGGCAGTGTACTTGATGCAGGGAAAGCGATTTCCATACTGTTGACCAATCCAGGAGATCCGCTTGATTATCTTGAAATTATAGGCCGCGGGAAACCACTGACTCACCCCCCACTCCCCTATATTGCGGTACCGACAACTGCTGGCACAGGTACCGAAGTAACAGCCAACGCTGTGATCGAATCGCCTTCCCACAGGCTCAAGGTCAGTTTACGCAGTCCCTTGATGCTTCCTAAAATTGCGTTGATAGACCCCGAATTAACAATCAGTATGCCCCCTCGACTGACAGCCTATACCGGATTGGATGCCCTGACTCAGGTTATGGAACCCTATGTTTCACATCAGGCTAACCCAATGACAGACCTCTTTTGCCGAGAAGGTCTAAAAAGGGCCTCACAGGCACTGGTTACAGCTTTTAACGATGGCAGCAATCTGGAGGCCCGAGAATCCATGTCCCTGGTGAGTCTCTACGGTGGTTTAGCGTTGGCCAATGCCAAACTTGGGGCGGTACACGGTTTTGCAGGACCTTTCGGTGGCATGTATAAAGCACCCCATGGCGCTGTTTGCGCTGCCTTACTGCCACATGTGATGGAGGCTAATATCCGGGCGTTGCAACTTCGTGCCCGCCACTATCCGAGTTTGTCCCGCTACCGGGAAGTTGCCTGTCTGCTGACAGGTAACAGGCAGGCAGATATCATGGAAGGGCCCGCTGCAATCAAAAAAATGACGGCCGCCTTCTCCATCCCCGGTCTCCATAGCTACGGTTTGCAGCCAGACGACATGGAGTTGCTGATCAATAACGCTGAGCAGGCAAGCAGTATGCAAGGCAATCCGATCAAGCTTTCCCGGCATGAGCTTGCCGTAATTCTGAACGCGGCATTGTAAATACCAACATAACCTCTCCCATTTATTATAAGTGTAATAGACCTTTTACGGTCCATTAAAATTAAAACACACACTTTATAGACAAGCCCAATACAGCGGAGCTCAACATGGCTGACAGTCTCTATATTGCAAGTCTTGAAAAAGGCAGCGGCAAACTGGTTGTAACCCTAGGGGTCATGGAACTGCTATCCAGGCGAGTTGAGCGTCTCGGCTTTTTCCGACCAGTTGTCCCTGGTAACGGCAACTTTGATAATGATATAAACCTAGTCAACCATCGCTACAATATTAATCTCACCCCACAGCAGATGATCGGCATCACCCATGAACAGGCCCGAAACCTGCTCGCTTGCGGTGATGAGCGACGCCTTTACCGGACCATTGTCAGTAAATACCGCGAAGCCCTTGACCAAACGGATTTTCTTCTCTGCGAAGGTCCCAATATAAGCGGCCTGTCAGAGGCATTTGATTACGATATCAGCATCCGTATTGCACGGGAACTCGGCACACCCACCCTCTATGTTTCCAATGGCCACAACAGCAGCATGGAAGAGATCATACGTAACATACAGGTGGCAGATAATACCATCGCCCAGCACCAGTGCGAGCTATTAGCGATTATCGTTAACCGGGTTGCACCAGACATCCTTGCGCCGGTTACAGAAGCACTCACCACCCACTTTGACCATAAATGCTTAATCTCTGTGCTGCCTGAAGTTGACAGTCTCCGCCAGCCCACCATGGAAGACATCACAACGGCCCTGGGGGCAAAATATTTTTCAGGACCAAAAAACCGTTTACTCAGGGATGTCGATGGTATCACCGTTGCTGCAATGAGCATTGATAATTATCTGCATCTCCTTAAAGAGGACGACCTAATCATTACCCCAGGAGATCGGCCAGATATCATCCTTGCTACCCTGGCAGCCATTATTTCCAAAACCTGCGCCTCAGCAGCTGGCCTCATCCTGACCGGTGGTATACTGCCGAGTATATCGATGCAGAACCTGCTCAAAGGAATGAAAGAGTCAACCCTTCCCATCTATTGCGTTACAACAAATACCTACCGAACGGCCATGCAGGCCAGTGAAGTACCCGGCGTACTCCGTGCAACCAATGAAAAAAAGATTGCCAAGGCCCTGGGCATGTTTGAATCACACGTTGACACAGAGGCCCTTGAACAAAAAATAGTGCATACGGTGCCGACCGTGATCTCACCACTCATGTTTGAATACTCCCTTTTCCAGCGTGCCAGAACCGCCAAACAGCACATTGTGCTCCCGGAAGGTGACGATGACAGGATTCTCCAGGCAGCGGAGATTCTTCGACTCCGTGATGTGGTAGACCTCACCATTCTCGGCAATGAAGACCACATCAAAAACCGTTCTGCCCAACTCGGCCTCAAGCTCAATGATGTTGCCATTATAGATCCGCACACTTCACTCCTGCGGGAAAATTATGCACAGACGTTGTACACCTTGCGATGTCACAAGGGGATGACCCAGGATTTTGCCTATGATCGCATAACCAATGTTAGTTATTTCGGCACTATGATGGTGTATGAAAACATGGCGGATGGAATGGTCTCGGGAGCAGCCCATACCACCCAGCACACTATTCAGCCAGCCTTTCAGCTGGTCAGGACTGATCCAGATGTCCTGATGGTTTCCAGCGTCTTTTTCATGTGCTTTGAAACTAAGGTATTGGTGTATGGGGACTGTGCTGTCAACCCCAACCCGGACAGCGAAGAACTTGCCGAAATAGCTATCAGTTCTGCCAACACGGCAACCATGTTCAACATAAATCCTGTTGTCGCCATGCTGTCCTACTCCAGTGGAGCATCAGGACAGGGGAGTGATGTCGACCATGTCCGGGAAGCTGTCGCCATTG
>JAUVLX010000130.1 GCA_030600525.1 Desulfobulbus sp.
ATACAATCTTTTTTTGAGTTAGAAAGAAACAACTACGACAAAGTTGGTCATTTTTTTCAAGGATTTGTACCTGCCATTCTGGCCAGAGAAATTCTCATACGCAAAAAAATTGTTAATGGAAATTCCTGGTTAAATATTATAATTGTCTCATTATGCCTTGCATTCAGTGCGCTTTATGAACTCATAGAATGGTGGGTTGCCCTGGCAACAGGCGATAATGCTGAAGCTTTTCTCGGCACCCAAGGTTATGTATGGGACACCCAATCCGACATGGCATGGGCTTTTTTCGCATCACTCACCGCCATCCTCGTTTTAGCCAAAGTGCACGATAAGCAACTAGAAAATTTAAAAAAATAATTTTGCAGCACCAATCACCAGCCCTGCACTTTACATACTACTCTATCTCCAATCAGCCTCCATGACCGATCCAATACTCCAACTTCGCCACACCCTGCATAGATACCCAGAACTCTCTGGGAACGAGAGCAATACTGCCAAAAGGATTGTTCAATTTTTCAAACCCCTCAAGCCAGACGCCATTTTTGAAAAGTTGGGCGGTTGCGGTGTGGCGATCGTTTTTTCAGGACAGGAAATGGAGCCGACAGTGATGCTGCGCTGTGAATTGGATGCTGTCCCGGTTCAAGAACTGCCTCAGGCCGAATACTGTTCCAACATTGATGGGGTTGCTCATCAATGCGGTCACGATGGCCACATGGCCATTATTGCCGCAGTAGGGACAGATGGCAGCCAAACGAACCTAACGAGGCCGGGTGGTCCTCCTTTTCCAACCAGCGGAAGAAAATGGTATGGGTGCCGAAGCAGTGCTTCAGGATCCACGATTTGAGACAATCAAACCAAACTTTGCCTTTGCCCTGCATAACCTCCCCGGATTACCTCTTGGCCAAGTCCTTATACGTCCAGGAACTTTTAACTGTGCATCACGAGGGATGATTGTGAAGCTTTCAGGGACCACGGCCCATGCAGCACAACCTGAAACGGGCCAAAGCTCGGCAGCGGCAATGAGTGACTGCATACAGAAATTTCCCACACTGCCGCCTGGGACAGTGCCGTCTGATGAAACCGCATTTGCAACCGTTGTCGGTGCACAACTTGGCAAAAAAGCATTCGGCACCGCGCCCGGGGAAGCGGAAATATGGGCCACATTGAGAAGCGAAAAAGACGCAACCATGGCAAAGCTGACCCAGTACGTTGAACAGATGGTGCATGACGCAGCAGCCAAAAATGGTCTTACGGTTACCATTGCATACCAGGACGTGTTTCCTGCAACGGTTAATAGTGTGGAGGCAGTAAAGCAGATCCAAGAGGTGGTTGATGATGCAGCATTGAGTGTCCCCGAAAAGCCACTCCGTTGGTCAGAAGATTTAGGGAGGATTACAGCGAGTTGCGAGGGTGCACTTTTTGCCATCGGAGCAGGTACAGATCGCCCGGATTTACACAATCCAGATTATGATTTTCCGGATGCGTTGATTCTGCCGGCAAAGGATATTTTCCTGGGGTTAATTGCCAGCTACCTCAACTGATCATCCATATTATACAAAACCATCGATCATTTTCCGGTCATACCCGTGACAGGCGTTTATCAACTGCGGTGTATAAGGATGGGTTGCCTGGCCATTGAGCAGACTTACATCGGTGAGTGTTTCGACCATCCTACCGTTAACCATCACTCCCAGTTGATCACACATGTGAGCCACTACAGCAAGATCATGACTGACCATAATAGAGGTCAGGTTATATTTTTCCTGAAGTCGGGTCAACAGGTTCAGCATTTCAGCCTGCACAGAAACATCAAGGGCTGAGGTCGGCTCATCAAGCAACAGAATTTTTGGCTTCAAAATAAGCGCCCTTGCTATGGCTACGCGTTGTCGCTGCCCACCTGATAACTGATGACTGTAGCGGAACCTAAAATCAGGCCCCCGCCCGACGTCGACCAGCATCTCCCTTATCTTCTTTTCTCCCTGCTCCAGTTTATGGATTGAGAGCGGCTCCCGCAGGACCCGATCAACAGTGTGCCGTGGCTGTAGGGAACCGTAAGGGTACTGAAATACCATCTGCACCTGCCTGTAAAACTCCATGTCCCGACGACCAGCACACGCTTTACCGTCGATGGTGAGAGTTCCCTCTTGCAGAGGATAGAGGCCATGGAGCACCTTGAATAGATATATCCAAAATTATTGATACAGCGGGAGGTGTAAGCCCAGTTCAATCCACATCCGTTCTTAGACTTCAGGGCTTGTTCGGTCACCTACAGCTGCCAGGACAGGATCTATAGGGACGACTCGGCCAATAAAAAAGGTGTTAAAGAGCAGCGCGAGAAAAGTAAAGGCAACAAAAAAAAAATGGCCGGAATCTTCAAACCGATTCCAACCATTACTGATGGGGGTTATTTGCAAGCAGCGTTCCCTGGAAACTATTTAGTAACGTTGTAGTAAAAGTTAGAGTCAAAACTCGGTCCCAGGATGAACCCTTTGACGTCTGTCCTTTCCGCAGCCACCTCAATTTCCTGAAACATAATCACAAAAGGTGAAACCTGCTGATGCTCTTTCTGGATAGCCAGATACATTGCCGCCCGTTTTTCCGGGTCACGTTCTGTGACAGCCCCATCGGTAACCTTTGACATTTCAGGAATATCCCAGGCATTTCGCCAGGCAAGCGGCTTGGACTTGGCCTCGTCAGAATTGTCTATATTCCAGGCAAAGGTGGACGCATTAGTATGCGGATCCTGATAATCTGGTCCCCACCTACCAATGTAGATGTCATGATTACGAGCACGATACTTGGTCAAAGCCTGGTTATCATCCATGGGTAGAATTTCTACCGTCACCCCGGCACTGGCGAACGTTGCCTGGATTGCCTGGGCCATATCCATGGTCGGAGAACTGTTGCGCGTGGCCATGGTCAAGGTCAGTCCATCTCCATACCCTGCTTCGGAGAGCAATTGTTTGGCCTTTTCAACATCGAGTGTATAAGGTTTTTCTTCCAAAGCACCCAGAAAACCCATGGGTAAAAATGCCTGATGGACAATCATAGTCCCCCTGAAAAGAGTGTCTGCCATCTGCTGATAATCAACCAGGTACTTCAGCGCCTCACGGACCTTGGGGTTGTTCAGTGCTTCATTTTTCTGATTCAGTCCCAGGTACCAGATACCGCCTTTGGGTTTGCGATGCAGTTTCACATCGGGATTATCTTTCAAGGAATCGAGCTGGTCAGATCCCAGATCGCGGGCAATATCCACATCCCCTTTTTCCAATAATAGCTGCTGGGTTGCCGCATCAGAAACCTGGCGCATAATTACCCGCCGCATGGCAGGTACCCCGTCCCAATATGTTTGATTGGCATCCAGCATAAGCAATTCAGCTGGTTTCCAGATCTTTAAGGTGAAAGAACCGGAACCGGCATAATTGGTTTTCAGCCAGTTATATCCAAGATCACCATCCTGGTCATGGCTCAAGACCAGCTTTTTGTCCACCACAGAAGCTGGGGTGGCGGTCAGGCAGTATAGGACAAAGGTGGGTGCATAGGGTTTATCAGTGGTAAACACCAAGGTATCAGTATCAACAGCTTTAATCTTTTCCTTTACATTTTCAGGGGTAAAACCGAACTGGCTGATAATAAAAGCAGGAGATTTATCCAGCAAGATGACCCGTTGTAACGAAAAAGCCACATCTTCAGCGGTCAACGGATTACCTGAAGCAAAGATAACCCCTTTGCGGATTGTAAAAGTGAAGGTCATACCATCTTTAGCAACCTTCCATTTTTCAGCCAAAATACCAAAAACTTCGGCAACGTTATCTACATCATACCCAATCAGACGATCATAGGTATTGGCAGCATACTCTGCACCGGAAAACTCAAATATTTCAGCAGGATCAAGAGATATAATATCATCGATCTGTGCCGCCATAACCAGATTTTTTTTGGACGTTTTCGCCAGCACAAGATTACAGCACAGAAAAATGGACATCAGCACTAACAGACAACATCGCTTCATGCTCTCCTCCTTCCTTAAATTGCGCCAGCTTCTTTGACAGCTACTGACCTCATGGCCGACAAATGTTCTTTAAATGACGATTTCGTGTTCCCTCACCAGGCTTATTTTTTCTTTCTTCCGCTTCGTTCCTTAAAAAACAGACGAACCGGTACCCGGTCAAGCCCTAACCCTTCCCGGAACCGATTGGCAAGATAGCGCTGGTAGGAAAAATGGATACCTTTAGGCGCACTTGCGACAATAGCAAAGGTAGGCGGCGCAGTACCCAACTGAGCGGTGTAAAACAGCTTGAGTCTTCTTCCTCTGTGCATGGGAGGTTCATGGTGTGCGACGGCTGCTTCAAGTAACCGATTGAGACTGCTGGTCGGGAATCGCATATGATACTGACGATGCATTTTGCCAATCTCAGGAAAAATACGCTTAATACCTTGACCAGTCAGTGCTGACACCTTAAAGACCGGGGCAAAAGGAATATAGTTGGTTGCCGCCTCCACTTCATTAAGAAGCCATTCCTGCCGTTTTTTATCGCCTTCAATCAGGTCCCATTTATTGAGCAGAATAATCACGGCCTTCCCGTGCTCCTGGGTATAACCGATCACTTTGGTGTCCTGTTCAGTGAGCCCTTCGTCAGCATCAATAATGACCGCCCCTATGTCGCAACGACCAAGAGACTTAAGCGCTTTGAGGATGGAAAATTTTTCAAGTTTATCCGTGGTTTTCCCTTTCCGTCTGATTCCGGCCGTATCAATAAGCAAATAATTATATTGATCACGACTCACCAGCGTATCCACTGCATCGCGGGTGGTACCGGATATCTCAGAAACCACCATCCTGTCCTGGCCAAGGATGGCATTAACCATGGAAGATTTCCCTACGTTGGGTCGCCCGAAAAAGGCCAGCCGAACAGTACCTTCAGGCAACTGTACGACTTCCCCGGTAGGTTCCATATCCTCTACCAGAGCGTTCATGAGGGTCTTGAACCCATACCCATGATCACCGGAGAGTGCCCAGAGCTGCTCCACCCCCAGTTCCCAGAAGGGAGCAAGCAGTTCATATTCGATATCAGGGCTGTCGATCTTATTGACGATATAATAGACATCCTTATCAACCCGACGCAACATATCGACAATTTCGATGTCGGCCGGGTTGAGTCCCTGCCGACCATCCATGAGAAACAATATAATATCCGCCTCTTCAATGGCAAGCATGGCCTGATGGCGAATATGATTGGTGATGGTATCGTCCTCGTCATCTATTCCCCCGGTATCGACCAGGGTAAAGGGATGTTCTTCCCAGATAACATGAGCATAGTGACGATCCCTGGTTACTCCTGGAGTGGGGTCGACCAGCGCGTCACGCCTTTTTGAAATCCGGTTAAACAAGGTTGATTTACCGACATTGGGGCGGCCGATCAGAGCGATCAGTGCATGTGAAACAGTTGTCATATTTTTTTATCTAGTTGGGTACGGCATTGCTGGGTGAGGGTATAAAGAGCAGCATACTCAGCAGCTGCAGGTTTTTCAAGCAATGCAATGAGTGAGGTAAGTGCTGGGGCTAGAAACTGCTGAAAAAAAGTTTTTTGCCGAACCTTGGTTAAAAAGGCAAAAGCACCGAGGATCTGCAGATTTCTCTGGAGAGAAAGCAGCAGGAGTTCACGATAAAATTGTTGGTGATCATAACTATATAGCGTATCAAGCTCTTCCAAGTAGGTGAGGGTCAAATGATCACGGACCTTCTTGGCAAGCCGTGCATAAGGGTCAAGCAGCAGTGAAGCCAGATCATAGGCCAAAGGCCCCAGACGTCCACCTTGATAATCGATGATCCGGACATCACCGGCTGCAACCATAATATTTCTGCTTTGAAAATCACGATGCAGGAAAAATTCTGCCGGTGCTCCTGCCGCAGCCTGGGCAAGGCGGACACAATCTTCCTGTACAGCCTCACCATCAAACGACAGTTCAAGATAATCCCTGCAAAAGGCCTGTAAAAAATAACCAGATTCCTTTTCAAGCATTACCGGCATGTCATAGACAGGCGTATCCCAGCACCACGCTGGGTCAAAAGAGTCTGCTCCGCTCACCTGCATATGCGCCAAGGTACGAACAGCCTGCTCATAGAGTTTCAATAAACGGGGCGTCATCCCCTGTTCCTTTTCCAGGATATCGTGGAGACGACTGTTGCCAAGATCTTCGCAGACAACCATACTGCTTGACTCTGCAAAACCATAGACATAAGGCACAGGTACACCTTGGTTATGGAGGTGGCGACCAATGGTAAAAAAAGCACGGGATTCAGCAATACCGTTACAATCGCCTTCTGGGGGCAAGACACAGACAACTTGCTGATCTTTCTGCTTCAATCGTAAGAAAATCCGAGTCGAGCCATCTGGTACAAGCTGGTCCACCTGCAACTGTTCAGAAGAGAGGGGTATACCATGGCGTTGTAACAGGTCAGTTGCTTCTGTGACGATAGATTGATATCTGCTCATTATTTACTCACCATCTCCACCATCCATAACAATCGCGTTTTCGACCACACTACCAGAAGCCACAACAGCATTATCCCATACCACAGACCGAGCCAGGCAGACTCCGCTGCCAACGACACAGCCTTCGCCAATGACTCCCCAATCTGTAAGTACCACATCAGAGCCAACGTGGGCACTGGCTGCAACATGCCATCTAAATTTTCCCTCAACATCTGTAAGCAGCTCCCGGTGCAGATCGAGATAATCTGCGGGGGTGCCAATATCTCGCCAAAAACAGTTACCAGTGTTAAAAACGCCGACCTGCGCCTCGCGGGCCAACTTTTGATAGAGATCAATAATATGAAAAAATCCTGACGAAGGGATTAACTCCAACACCTCCGGATCAACCACATGAATACCTGTAAAGGCCAGCTTCATCCCCTGGTTGCACTTTTTAAAAGAGCATATCCGGTCACCGGATACCGCCACTGTATTAAATCGGGGAAAATCATGCATTGCCAGAGTCACCTTGTATTGGTTGCGCTGGTGGCAGTTGTACAAGGCTGCAAGGTCTATATCGTGATAGATATCGCCATTCATGACCAAGACAGGCTCATTTGAAAAATGTGGCAATGCTTTGCGTAAACTCCCCCCGATACCAAGTATCTCCGGCTCATGCTGCACGTGTATGTCAGGATCGGCGACAAGTTCATTTTTTATCTGGTCCGCAAGATGATGGCAGTTGACTACGATTCGGGTACAACCTGCATCTCGCAATTTTTGCAACAAAATGATCAACAACGGCCTATTGATAATAGGAAACAGAGGCTTAGGCCGGTGTTCGGTGTAGGGTCTAAGCCGAGTGCCAAAACCTGCTGCCAGTAATATTGCCTGCATAAATTTAAAAATACCTTGAACAGGTTACAAAATTGCTCGTGGAAAAAATTGTCTCGCTAAAACAAGAATGGTCTTGAGATACCATGAGGATTGATCTTGACTTGTGGTGCCAACAGCTCTAAGTTCACCCCTTTGTACAGTTTCCTTACTCTCCTTGCAACAATTCGAAATAAAATAATGATTACTTTACTCGATTACGGTGCCGGCAATGTCCGTTCGGTTGTCAATGCTATTGAAAAGCTTGGCGAGACCGTTACCCCAGTTGACAGTGCAGACGGCATTGACAGTGCTGATCGTCTCGTTTTTCCAGGTGTAGGCAATTTTGGCGCCATGATGCAGATTTTGCGACAAAAGCAGTTGGTCGAACCGCTGCTACGTTACCTGCAGTCCGGCAAACCTTTTTTCGGTATCTGCGTAGCCCTCCAGGCTCTATACGAGTCCAGCGAAGAGGCCCCGGATGAACCAGGCCTTGGCCTGCTTAAAGGTACCGTTAAAAAATTTGACGTAGAATTAGCGGTTCCGCACATCGGCTGGAACGGGGTCACAATACATCAACCGTCCCCTCTTTTCGCAGACCTCAAAGGAAACGAAAAGTTTTATTTTGTTCACTCCTATCATATTGCCCCGGAATCGGATGACTATACCCTGACAACAACGAACTATGGGTATCAGTTTGTCAGTGCCATCCAAAAAGACAACATCGTTGCCACCCAGTTTCACCCTGAAAAAAGCGGTAAAGCAGGTTTAAAAGTGCTGGAAAACTTTCTAGCCGGCAACAAAGAAGCCATCGTTCCTGCACACTGCCCCCAAACCACCAAACTTGCCAAAAGAATTATAGCCTGTCTGGACGTCCGCTCCAACGACAATGGCGACCTGGTGGTGACTAAAGGTGATCAATATGATGTCCGTGAAAAGGGCGATGTCCGCAACCTGGGCAAACCGGTTGACCTTGCCCAGGAGTATTATGAACAAGGTGCAGATGAGGTCACATTTCTCAACATCACCGGGTTCAGAGATTTCCCTTTAGAAGACATGCCGATGATCGAAGTCCTGGAGCAGACTTCTAAAAACGTTTTTGTCCCGCTGACCATAGGCGGCGGTATTCGTGATTTTACCGACTGCAACGGACGCCGTTACTCAGCGCTGGAAGTTGCCTCTGCCTATTTCCGATCCGGTGCTGATAAAATCTCCATTGGTTCTGACGCAGTTTTGATTGTTGAAGATGTACTTGCCCAGGGCAAAGCCAACGGACTCAGCTCCATCGAACAGATTGCCAGAGTGTACGGCAACCAGGCGGTGGTTATTTCAATCGATCCCCGACGGGTCTATGTAAAGAGTCCAGATGACGCCCCGAATCACCATGTTATTAAAACCACCCGTCCCGGTCCCAACAAGGAACAGTACTGCTGGTACCAATGCACCATCAAAGGTGGCAGGGAAGGACGTGACCTGGATGCTGTTACCCTGGCGACAGTAAGCGAACAACTGGGTGCAGGTGAAATCCTGCTCAACTGCATTGATCGCGACGGCACAAATGCTGGCTTTGATATCGAACTGATCAAAGCGGTTCGCGGTGCTGTTACTATTCCGGTTATTGCCTCCAGTGGGGCTGGCTGTAGTGAACACTTCTATGAGGTCTTCACCGAAACAGGAGCTGAAGCAGCCCTGGCCGCCGGCATTTTCCATCGTAGAGA
>JAUVLX010000003.1 GCA_030600525.1 Desulfobulbus sp.
GGTCTAAGAACTGTTGTATCCGTTGTGAATAAAATTTACGAAACAGGAAAGAAGGTTACTGAGGGTTTTAAAGAAAATATGCGAATTCGTTTTGATGAAATATTGCCAAAATGGAATTATCGAGCTGTACCTCAGTCATAAGCTTAAAAATTCTGATTTATTAATCTCTGCTTCCTAAGTACCCTCACGTGGGACGAAAAAAGCCATGGAACATTTTGTAAGTCAACTTGAAACAACGCTCCAGACATCACTACTGCTCTCCATTGGTATAGCCTATCTGGGCGGCTTGCTGGCAAGCCTCACCCCCTGCATCTATCCGATGATCCCGATTACTGCCGGGGTGGTTGGCCACTCAAATATTGGCGGATCCAGAGTCAGAGGTTTTTTGCTTTCGCTTACCTACGTTTTCGGCATGTCTATCACCTATGCCGGGCTAGGTATTTTTGCTGCCGCCACCGGTCGTTTTTTCGGTACGGTAAACAGTCATCCATTGACCTTTCTCCTGGTGGGCAACATCATCCTTCTTTTCGGTCTCGGCATGCTCGATGTTTTTTCCATGCCCTACTTCACCCATAACATTACCGCCAAGGCCAAAGGTGTTGTCGGTGTATTTTTTGCGGGTATCCTATCGGCATTTGTCGCAGGACCGTGTACAGCGCCTGTTTTGGGCGTACTGCTCGCCTATGTGGCCAGCACCCAGAACATTCTGACCGGTGGCCTCCTGCTCTTTATTTTTTCTTTTGGAATGGGCACAATACTGATTGGGGTCGGCACCTTTTCCAGTGCACTGACAGCCATTCCAAAATCAGGCTCATGGATGGCCAAAATTAAAAAAGCCATGGGCTTTGTCATGATTGCCCTGGCCGAATATTTTTTCATTAAAGCTGGAATGTTTTTTATTTGATATCTATTATTTTTCAGGATCTACCAACAACCCTTATTTATCCAGGATAATTCTATGCGTAGAAGTCGTCTTATCTTTTTCCTTTTGGCCTTTCTTCTCCTTGCCCCAGGCTTTGCTTCAGCAATACAACTGGGAGAAAAACTTCATCCGTTTAAGCAAAAAGATTTGAACGGCAACGTCATTGACATGAGCACAATCATTGGCAAGAAACCTGTCATGTTGGTTTTTTGGGCCTCATGGTGCCCTAACTGCAAGTCCGAGGCTCCAAAAATTAACCAGCTGGTGGAAAAATACAAGAAACAGGGGATGGAATTCATTGGCGTCAATATCGGCGTCAACGATTCAATTAAAAGGGCGCGCTCGTTTGTGAAGAAAACAGATATGACCTACCCGACAGTCTTTGACGCAAAGAATACAATTACCCAGAAATATATGGTGCACGGGGTACCAACTATTCTGGTTGCAGACAGTAACGGCAGGGTTCAGTTCAGAAATTATGGCGCTCCTGATATAACCGAAGCAAATTTCAAACGATTGATGGAGAAGCAGTAGGTTTTACGCTTAACCCAGATTTCTCATGAGGAATCCGGGTTACGGTTCATCTGCTTCACTGACCATAATATATACTTGCTGAACCTCGGGGGGAATCGAGCGGGGACGCCCGCTTGCAATATCACAAAAAATAAACAGTGTCTCAGCCCTGGCAATGACTGTATCGTCTGCAGGGCGATAAAACTTAAACTTGCGAAGCGACCTGAATTTTTTGATATGGGCAACCCAGGTGTATACGGTTAACTTGTCTCCGGCATAACTAGAGTGAAGATACTCTATGGAATGGGAGCGTATAATCCAAGTTGCCCCACACTTCACGTAACGATCATAGGACCATCCCAGTGATGCAGAATGGGCCATTGCCGCATCCTGCATCCACTGTATATAGCGGACATTGTTGACATGCCCGTTAGCATCGATAGCTGATTGATCAACAATCAATTCTGTTGAACCGATGGCTGCCATCACTGCTGTTCGCTTTCTATAGCAAAGCCCTTAAGATTACGACCGGTTGCCGAATCCAACCGCTGTATGGCCCGGTGATAGCCGACAAGAGACTGTGCCAGCCGCCCGTAGGTGGTGCTCAGATCCCGTTGCGCCTCATTAAGCCGTACCAGTGAGGCTTCGCCTGCCTCATATTCATTTTTGGCCAGATCGCGGTTCTCTTCCACCAAGCCCACACTTTCCCGCTGCAGCCGGACCTGCTCTTGAGCAGCCTCGAGCAGGGCAATGTCCTGACGGATTTCAGAAGCGACCTGATTGCGCAAATTAAGCAGGCCGTAGTGTGCTTCCCTTTTTGCCTGTTTAGCTTCAACCAGGCGCGCCTTGTCTGCTCCTCCGGCAAAAATATTCCAGGCGATGTTTACCGAAACACTATTGCCAAAATCATCACCTGTGAGACTTACATCACCCTGCCTGGCACCATTCACAGCGCCAGCAAGCTGAACTGTGGGATAAAAAGGTGCTTCGGCAAGACCGGTTCCAGCTTCCGCCTGCTTAACATTCATCTCCTGGCGATGCACATCTGGACGGGCCAAAAGCGCCTCCTGAAGAAGCTGTTCAATATTTTCCTCAAAATTTCCAGTGACAAATTCACGGTCCAATGCTTCCAAGCGAACATGAGCTGGAAAAGCCGCATCTGGAATACCCATTAATGCCGCCAAGCCATAACCTGCTGCTTCAGATTCTCGTTGATTCAGCATCAGATTCGTTTCAGCAGAATTCAGCTGCACCTTGATATTAAGTACATCACCCCAGGGCCCCGCACCTACATCATATCGATTCTGGGCATCTTCCAACTGTCGTGTGTAAAAGGCTTTATCAGCTGTAGCAATATCAACATTGGTCTGTGCGAGCTGGGCATTCAAGAAAGCCTCAGCAACCGACACCACCAACAGCCTTTGGGAATTGAGTAACCCGGAGATGTTTGCTTCTTCATCGTAGCGCGCCTTTTTTTCGTTAAAGTTACGAAAAAAACCGTCAAACAACATCCAGGTTGCCTGAAGGCCAGTACTGAAATTATCATTTGTCCGGTCAGCGCTAGTTCCGTAAACTGAGGCTAACGCCTGACTAGCATCGTATGCGCTATCAGATAGTCGTTCTTGCCTGCCTACACCGATCAGGTCGACACTTGGCCACCATGCGGCCACAGCCTGACTCACTCTGGCTCTTGCCTGCTCAATCCTGGCTTGAGCAGAGACCATATCCGGGTTGCCTGCAAGCGCTATTTCCTGGGCGGTACGTAAATTCAATACTTCAACCCCGGATAAATCGGGGGTCACCACTTGCTCTTCTGTTGCCTGGGCCTGCATGCCGACAAGCGACAGGCAACAGACAACTACCAATATATATTTTTTCATCCATTCCTCCTGTTTACCAAATCCCCTGGTTAGGGAGCCATCATACCTTTAACCCGTATTTCTCATGAACATTGTGTCACTTTGTTCATGAGAAATCCGGGTTAAAATCGCAACCACCACTCCAAGATTAAGAATCATTTGTCCATACCATGGCCACCCTTCAAGTCCAAGGCTTTTCAAGAGCGGCGTACATGACGTGAAAAATCTAACACAAATCAAAAAATCAATTCATTACCATCCTATCTTCTCTTCTCGATGCAGCAGGTTCCACCTCTTCACGAGTCGGCCAACAACCGGTTTTTAGCCTGGTCACTCCTCTGCGCATATCATTGACAATTACCAACAAGCTCGGAATCAACACCAGCGTAAGTACAGTGGCAAAAATAACCCCAGCAGCAAGGGACAATGCCATGGGAATGAGAAATTTAGCCTGCATATCGGTTTCCATAATCAGTGGTGCCAGGCCACCCACCGTGGAAAGCGTAGTCAGAAAAATCGCCCGAAACCGTCTTCGCCCTGCCTGTTTAACCGCCTCTATAAAAGGCATGCCTTCGGCAACATTTTCATTCACTCGCTCAATGAGTACAATCGCATCATTGACCACCACCCCGGTCAGTGCAACCATTCCGAAAATTGACATTATAGAAAGATCGTAGCCCAGTGAAAGATGGCCAAACACGGCCCCAATAATCCCAAAGGGTATGGTAAAAAGAATCACCACCGGCTGGATGTAAGAACGAAAAATGGTGGCGATAATGACGAAGATACCTATGATTGCCAACGGAAAGGTGACTCTGAGACTACCAAATGATTCACGCTGATTTTTTTTCGCCCCCTGCAAAGATATCTTTACTCCAGGATAGTCTTCCATAAGCTGTGGGAAATAGCCCTTACCCAGTTCGGCAAATATCTCATTAGCATTGGCCCTTTTGGCATCCACTTCCGCAGTTACAGCAACTCTCCGCAGGCCATCGGTACGAGTGATGGTGGAATATCCTGCGGCCTGTTCTAAGTCAGCCACCGACAGCAACGGCACTTCATTACCGTCAGGTGTCCTGATCCGCATCGCTTCAAAACCGGCAAGGGTACTGCGCTCATCCTTTGTGTAACGCACCTTAACGCGAATATCGTCCTGACCACGCTGCAGCCTGAAGGCCTCTTTACCAAAAAAGGATGCATTGACCTGCTCTGCCAGATCATTGACGGTCAGGCCTAGAGTACGGGCCTGGGGTTTGAGCTTGAGACGCAATTCATTCTTCCCTGGGCTGAAATCAGAACGCACTTGAAAGACCCCATCAAAAGTGCGAAGCTGCTGCTGCAGATTATCTGCAGCCCTATTAATTTCCTCCATATCATTGCCCTGGAGCCACACTTCAATTTCTGCTCCAGCCGGCCCTGCAGACAAGCCTTCAAAGGTCAACGACTTCACTCCCGGAATCGCACCTATGGCCTGCTCCCACTTAACCATCAGATCATTGGAATGAACTCCACGGTATTCGGAACCAAGGAGCAAAACCTGCACTGAACCGAGATTTGGCCCGACCCTGCCCATGCTATTGCTCAACGTCTGCCCCACCAGTGAAAGACGTTTTTTGATCATCGGTTCGCCAGTCAGCGTCGGTGTCGCATTGGCCACCTCTACAAATGCAGCCTCGATCCGTTCCAATGCATTCAGTGTCACTCCCGGAGGAGTTCCATCAGGGAATTCGACAGTAGAAGTAATGACAAATCCATCAATCTTAGGAAACACCTGAAATTTCACAAATCCAGCCTGCACCAGCCCCAGAGTGAGCAGTAAAATAGATAAGGCCGTTGCCAAGGAGACATAACGCCAGCGCAGTACATGATCAAGCAAGTGCATATACCTGCCATCTACAAACCGCTCCATTCCCCGTTGCATGAACTGCTGAAACCCTACAAGCCCTCTCGAAACCGGATTTTTATATTCTTTTGGCCGACTCATATCCGGCAAATGACTAAGGTGTGCCGGCAACAGAAAAAGGCACTCAAACAGAGAAATTAACAGACAGGAGATAACCACTGCCGGTAAAATAGCTATAAACTTCCCCATGACGCCGCCAACTTGAGAAAGCGGAAAAAAAGCTACCACACTGGTGAGAATGGCAGCAATAACCGGCATTCCGACCTCGTCCACTCCATCAACCGCAGCGCGAAGAGGCGGTTTCCCTTGCAGCCGATGCACATAGATCGCCTCTCCCACTACTATCGCATCATCGACCACAATCCCCAGCACCATAATGAAACCGAATAGGGAAATCATGTTGATGGACTCACCCATCATCCACAGCACAAAAAATCCACCGGCAAGGGAGATGGGAATACCAAGCCCTCCCCAAAAAGAAAGCCGCAGATCCAGGTAGAGCCAGAGCAGAAAAAAGACCAGCGCCATCCCGATAATGCCGTTTCTGGTTAACAGGTCAACCCTGGCCCTTAGAATTTCGGTATTATCATAAAATTCCACCATCGATATTCCGGGAGGCAGCGTCTGCTGTTTGGTGGCTACATAGTCGGCTACCGTATTGGAGATCTTTAAGGAATCCTCTTCAGTGGTCTTAAAAACCATGACAAAAACCGACGGAACTCCGTCGATGTGGGCTCGAACAGGATCCTCAGTAAACCCGTCATGAATTTCTGCCAGCCGGTCCAACCGAACAAGTTCACCATTTTTACCGGTCAGGACAACGATCTCGGCAAGCTCATCGCCTGTATATTTACGACCCACGGTTCTTACCCGGATTTCCTCGCCCTGGGTACGAATGGTCCCCCCATGGAGATTAAGGCTGGAACGACGGATAGCATCAGCCACTTGTGCAAAATTCAATCCATATTGCTGGAGACGATGCTCTGCAAGCTCGACTGAAATTTCGAAATCCCTGGAACCAAACACCTCTACCTGGGAAATCCCCGGCAGTACCTTGACCTCATCCTTGACCTCGTTGGCCCAATGTTTAAGCTGCTTTTCAGTCAAGTCACCGGAAAGCGCCAGCATGGTTACCGATTCCCGCATTAACACTTCAGTAATGACCGGCTGCTCTGCATCCAGAGGGAAGGTTGAAATTGCATCCACCTTGGACTTTACGTCATTAAGCACTTTGAGGATGTCATATCCACCCTGGACCTCAAGAGAAGCGGTTGCCATGTTTTCCGAGGATTTAGTAGTAAACTGCTTAATCCCTTCAACTGACTCCAATGCCTCCTCGATTTTTATGCTAATCCCCTCTTCAACCTCTTCTGGATCAGCCCCAGGATAGGCGACATTTATCGAAATCAGATCTAGAGAAAACTGCGGAAAAGACTCCCGAAGCATATTGGCCGCCGCCAGGCCACCGGCTATAAACACCATAATCAGCGCAATGTTGGCAAAAACCGTATTCCCCGCAAAAGCGGCAAGTACTTTCCTCATGGGGTCTTTCCAGGAATGGAGATTTTTACAAGCGAATGTTCCAGGGGATCTTCCAGGCGAGTTGTTATTACGGTATCCCCCCGGTTGAGTCCGCCGCTGATATATGCGTTGGGGCCTTCCATCCGTATAACAGTAACCGGGCTGGTCTGGAGACGGCCTTCTACCACCGTATATACAGAATGCTCATGGGTCACTGCCTGGCGGGGCAGGATATATACCCCTTCAAGGGTTTTCCCCGGTACCTCCACCTTGCAAAACATACCTTCTGTCAAAGGAAAAGGGGCGCTACTATCCGGCCGTAGCCTGACTGCCACCACCAGGGTTCGTGTCTGCTTATCAAACCGTACGATTCGATCAAGCCACCCTTTCCCTGTAAGGGTTTCATTTTCGGTCCAGGTGATTTGACAAGACACGTTTTCCGGCTGGCCGAACCAGTTAACCGGTCCACCACTCTTCTTTGCCTGCAGCTCAAGCCAACTGGCTGCCTCCCTGCTATCTAAAGCGACCAGCACTTCCAGAGTACTGTCATCAACAATCGTCAGCAGTTGCTTACCTGCAGCGACATATTCATCCTTTTCCACACTGACTTCGATAATCCGGCAGTCAAACGGAGCTCGAATGACGCACCGTTTACGACGTAATTCTGCAAGATCACGATCCTTCTCAACCTGACTGATCTGGTTGGTAATGGAGTTTAGTGCCCCTTCTGCCTTTTCCAGGCTTGGCAGGGTGCCCACTTTGTTTTTGCGATAGAGCTGGGTCAATCTTTTCAATTCATTTTCAGCAAGGGTAAGATCACCTTTAAGGGTCCGCAGCCTGGAGAGTGCTGTTTCGTAATCAAGTTGAAAATCCTGTTCATCAAGATTGATAAGTACGGTACCCTTGGCTATGGTTCTGCCTGCCTCAAGCTGACCATGAGTGGAAACAACCCTGCCAGCGACCTCGGACGATAACACCACGGTGGTTGTTGCTGTTATTTCCCCAAATCCTCCCAACACTACCTGCTTGTCGGCTGGCTGAGCATCAATGACCTCCACAGCCAGGGTACGTTCTTTGACAGGCTTCAGGTGCGGCGGCTGCTTCATCTTTTTTAAAAAGACAAACCCGCCAACCCCTACGCCAAGAATGAGGAAGACGCAAAATAGACGAAGAAAGACAGATGGCGAATGCTCCTGCTCACTACTCACGGAACTCTCCTTTGGTTATCTCTGGGGGCTCACCCTGTTGAATGGGTTCAAGAACCTGCTCGACTTTTGTCAGCACTTCCTCCCATTTTTTGGCAATTTCCGGACCAACATCCTCCAACAACTGGGTAAAGACGTGCAGCACTTTTTCTTCCATTGCATCAAGACAGGCCTTTTCATCAGGGCTCACCTGAATAACGACTTTACGACGGTCCTGTTGCGATCGTTCCCTGGTCAGAAGTTTACGGTCTACCAGCTTATCGACCATCACAGAGACTGAAGGTGAAGAAACGTTTAACTTTTCCGCAAGCTCTTTTAACGTAACCTCACCTTGATGGCGAACGGTCATCAGCAATTTAAACTGGGAAACGGATAACTCCAACGGCCCTCCACCTCCCTCGGTTTCTGTTTCCAGACGGGCAAAAGTTGAAAAGATGTGATGCTGTACCATCTTCCCTACCTTGAATATGTATCTTGCCTGCTCCTGGGATTCTCTATCCACCGTTTGTGACCTCCGCTTACTTAAGCCCATCTTATACAATTGCCTTTTCGCCCAATCTCTCGGAGTCTAGCGCTTACCTCGTTATGCTCAAAAAATTATCCTCGGAGATAAGCGAAGACTCCGATATTAATTATATGCCTGTGGTATTTTTTTTCGCATGCCTCGGAGTCGGGGCTTACCTAACCTTGGACAAAAATTCTAATTATCCAAGATACCCTTAACAAATAAAATAGTTAGAAAGACTAATTATTAACCAGGCGAACAATTGTCAACTTTTTTTAACGGTGTAACAAAAAAATAATGTTTCTACCCGTTACATTTCATACTTGCTGGTCAGTCATTAGGCTTGACTTTTATGTTCCCATTTGTTCAGAACAGTCGTCTTCTTTTATCGACACCAAGGCGAGTTATCCGACTTAGAGAACAATCATGAAAATTAAAAATCTCCACATCCTCGAGGGTCTCTGCCAACTACGGTTGACAGGGCCGATCATCCTTGCCCAGCTTTCCCAGACAGCAATGGGATTTGTCGACACCATCATGGCTGGCAGGGTGAGCCCTGTCGATCTGGCAGCGGTAGCGATTGGAGCCTCCATTTTCACACCGCTGTTTCTTTTTATGGTTGGACTGCTTTCTGCTGTTATGCCGCTTGTTGCCCAAGCACATGGCAAAAGCGATACAAAGGGAATGCGTACCGCAATGCAGCAAGGGCTCCTTACCGGTGCGATTACAGGAACATTATTAATGTTCCTGCTCATGTCCATTGCGCCTTTTCTGGTATGGATGGATGTGGATCCGGCTGTCATCCCTCTGACCAAAAAATACCTCTTCGCTGTTTCCCTTGGATTTCCGGTAACTGGACTTTTCCTGGCATTGAGAAATGGCAGTGATGGGTTTTCCCAGCCAAGGCTTTCCATGTTTGCCGGGTTTGTGGGGTTGGCGGTAAACGTCATTGCCAACTACATATTCATTTATGGGAAGTTGGGCATGCCTGCCATGGGAGGCGTCGGATGCGGCTGGGCAACATCTCTTTCCATGCTCGCCATGTTTATTGCCATGACTTTCATGTTGGGCAAAAACCGCAACACTACATCCTTGGGTCTCTTTACCCATCTTGCCCCACGCCTGATACAAACCATCCACAAACTTATTTATCTCGGCCTTCCCATAGGGCTCTCCCTGTTTGTGGAATGCTCCATTTTTGCGGTTATCGCCTTACTTATTTCAAGACTTGGAGCAGAGATAGTTGCTGCCCATCAGGTTGCACTCAATTTCACGTCTCTGCTTTTTATGGTGCCATACAGTCTTTCCATGGCACTCACCATAAGAGTAGGATTTACGATTGGCAGACAGCAAAAGCAACGGCTAGACAGGATAGTTAAAAGCGGCCTCGCAATTGCCCTTTGCTGCTCAATCGTCACCTGTCTCTTTATAATAACCTCGGCAAAATATATCGCTGCAATGTATACACCGGATGCAAACGTTCAGGCCTTGGCAGCATCCTTGATGATTTTTGCAGCCTTTTTTCAAATACCCGATGCTATCCAGATTAACTGTGCTGGAGCCCTCAGGGGCTTCAAGGATACCAAGGTCCCGATGCTGCTCATGATAGTGGCATATTGGGGAATAGGGTTGCCGGTTGGCTATATGTTAGGTTTAGGACAGTTGGATGGCAGAGAACAGGGCCCAGAGGGGTTCTGGATTGGCCTTATCTGTGGACTTACGGCATCTGCCTTTTTCCTGAGCAGACGCCTCTACAAGCTGTTGAACAAAAAAACCTGCCCTGATGCCTAAAAAAGGATCAAAACAGGGAGTTCGGTAAAACTGGAAAGCAAAAGGGAAACATCTAGGAGTTGCCCGGAAATAACTTGAACATCTCGCATCGCATCTTCAGGTCATCTTTGGCTGTTCTTCAATCACAAAGTCCTCAACGGAGCAAAACTACGCCTGCGGCTTTGTTCAATTAGATCACCCAAATCTAACCTAAACACGAGCGCGATATTGTCCAACTTATTTACGGACAGCCCCTTGCAGAGTTTACCAAGAGATGACCTCAATATAAACCGTCCATAACCTCCAAGCACATGTCAGCCTTGTTGAGTGTATAGAGGTGAACACCGGGTGCACCGCCTTCAAGCAGTTCTTTTACCTGCTGCCTGGCATAGGCAACGCCTATTTTATAAACAGCTGCATTGCCCCCCTCATCGTTCGCCTTCATCAAGGCATTAACAAGCTTGCCCGGCACCCTGGCATTACAGAGCTCAAGAATAAATCGGAGAGAACCCATATTGCGAATGGGCAGTACTCCTGGAACGACAGGCACATTCAGGCCACGATGTTGAAGGCGCTCTACATAATCAAAATAGACCCTGTTATCAAAATAGAGCTGGGTAATGACAAAATCCGCGCCACTGGTCACTTTATTTTCCATCACATCAAGATCACCACCAATGGATGGGGATTCTACATGTGCTTCCGGAAAACCTGCTACACCGATGGACAGCTGCGGGCACCGCTTACGGACATAGGCTACCAGATCGGCGGCATGGGGAAAGGCGGCAAAAAGCTCTTTGTCTGTACCTGAGAAATCACCAGGCCGATCTCCCCGCAGTGCCAACACATTCTCGATACCCATTGGTGCCAAAGCTTGAAGAAAACTATCAATCTTCTCCTCATCTGCTGCAACACCGGTCAGGTGTGGCATCACTTCAAGCCCGCATTCTTCAATCAGCTTTTTACAGATTTCCAGGGTGTTGTCCTGTGTCGATCCACCGGCACCATAGGTGACAGAGACAAACGATGGGTTCAAGGCCTTTAGTTTGGTCGCAATGTCCAAAAAACCCGCCCACTCACTTTGTGATTTTGGGGGGAAAAACTCCAGGGAAACACGAGGTTCAGAGTTCTTAATTATCTCGGGAATACGCATAATGACTCCAAATAATATAATCTTATCGACACATCCGTGTCGGATAAAACGCGGCTCACAAAAAAAGCAACATATGAACAATCTGCATTCATTTTGTCAAGAAGGGTAAAAGGGACTTCTATCCAAAAAGCAACAGCTTTCATTTTTTTTCTACAAAAACGGAAAAGTAATTTACAAATGCATCAAAAGTTCTTATGAAATCTGTCTAATATATTTATTGCAATACAGGAATGGTTAGGAGAAGAGATTGTGACACAGCAACAAGCAATCAAAATACTGATGCTCAGCCCCTGTTACTGGCTGCTTAATCCTGCTGCTCGTAAAGAGCTGATCCTTGAGTATTGTGCTCAGTATGATGCTGTTGCGGCTAACCTTTCTGAAGGCAGAAAACATATCGAGAATAAAAACGTGCCGTGTTAGCCGATGTTAGCGTAACACTCTACATTTCGCTAAGAGTTTTTCCCTTATCCTCTTTCTCGACACCAACACCCCATTCAACTTCCAGTTTTTTCCAAACCTTCTTTTTTCTCACGCCTTCTTCTGTTTCGTTCTCAAACTTCGCACCCTGAAAAAGATTCAACATTACTTACGCCTGCGGTCTCCCTTACCCCACAGCGGATCTTCTCCAAAACGCTCCTGCCACCAGTCCTCAGGGTCATATTGTTCTAATTCTTCCTTGCCGGAAGGGGTCAACGGGAACCGATATTCCGCACAATACTGCATGAGTTGCTCATAGGCTGCAGTAAGCTGATACATTTTGTCCGTATTGCCCTGTCCCTTGCCCTGTGCACTATCGGGATGATATCTTTTAGATAATCGATGATAAGCACGTTTAATTTCCGCCAATGTGGCATCATCCCCCAAATGGAGAATATCTCTGGCCTGTTCAATAGTCGCCCATTTGCCTCGGGTCATGTTCTTATTCGCTCTTTTTTTTCCAGCTTTTTTCAGTACCAGAAAGCAAACGACCTATATTTTGATAATGCTTTCCCCAAATAAGGATGACTATAAAACTGGCTAAAAGGATCTTCCAGGTGGATGCTCCCAGCATCAATAGCAGGCCAACAATCGCAGCTGAACCCAGCAAAGAGCCCAAAGATACAAAGCCAGAAAAATAAACCGCTGCAACAAAAACCAGCAGACAACCCAGAATAGCAGTGGGGGAAAGAAAAAGAAAAACGCCCAAGGCTGTGGCGACCCCCTTCCCTCCTTTGAAGCCCAAGTAGATGGGAAACATATGACCGACGATGGTCGCAGCACCACAGAGGGCAATAACCATATGAGCATTGGCCTTCCCTTCCATTAATAGTGCCGCACCAAAAATTGGAAGAAACCCCTTCAGAACGTCACCGCAAAGGGCCAATACACCTATTTTTTTACCAAGGAGACGAGCTACATTGGTAGCGCCAATGTTTTTGCTTCCCTGCTCACGAATATCGACACCGCTGCCACGAGATACCAATAAACCAAAAGGAATGGCACCAATACAGTAGGAGAGGAAAACATATATTATTTCAACAAAACTCATGATAATTTTTCTGTATAAAAGTTAGATCGACAAACTTGACGGCCTGCTTCAGCCTTTATTACGTTTGATAACCAAATCGAGTTCACAGGCCGCAGCATAGGCTGCAATTTCTTCCTCCAATATCTCCACATACGGACAATCGATAACTGCCAGCAGAGTCCTGCGCAGCCGCTGGGCAACAACCTCCCCGTCATCACCGGTAATGGGTTCCAGAATGTAGGGAAATATCTGTGGCCTCCGACAGACCTCGGGTCGGTCTGTATACACCGTGCATCGACCGGTTTGCGATTCAAGATTCGGACAACTACTCTTTTTCGGCAGGATAAGACTCCACCCCTTTTGCCAATGAACAAGAGCTGAAGATGTGCGTGCAAAAAAATCTGCCCCTTCAACCTGGAGAGGAGGTTCATCCATTGCATTGCATTCTCTTGCAGCAGGTGTCTCTATCTTCTCCACCCCAAACAAATCTGCTTCTGCCTTGAGCAGCGGGATCTCAAAAAAAGCCTGTTCCATAGTCTGGTCAGGACCGGTACAGCACAACGTACACCCGCAAGGCCCGCACAGTGCGCTATTGATCGCCTCCAGTTCCATGGTCAGGATCTTCTGATCGACAAACGCTGTCATAGCGGTTGTCAGGTCTACTTGTTCACCGGCCTCAGTAGTCACCGGACAAGGTAATTCCGCCCCCTTTTGTACTGCAAGCAGCAACTCCAACTGCTCAAGATAGGGTTTGAGCAGTTCTGCCGGTTGATCATAACGGGTATATTCCGTTTCAATGGGGTCAGGCAGTTGTTCTACAATCTCGGCAACGGTTGCAAAATCGCCAGTAAGCAGGAAAAACTCCACCATTGAAACCAGTGGCAGCACAGGTTTTTGCAGCAATTCCAGCCCTTGTTTCAAATTTTCTTTTTGTACCATAGATTCTCTCATCTGCTTTCAAAAGGGCTCAAACCCTACACAATTATAATCAGGAAAACAAGCGCCTGCCCTTAGGAGTTGTCCTGAAATAACTTGAACATCTCGCATCGCATGTTCAGGTCATCTTTGGCTGATCTTCAATCACAAAGTCCTCAACGTAGCACAACTACGCCTGCGGCTTTGTTCAATTAGATCATCCAAATCTAACCTAAACATGAGCGCGATATTGTGCAGCTTATTTACGGACAGCTCCTTACCATTCTTCCCATTGGCTCTCTTCGCTTTACAGTACCGGGGAAAATGGTTACATATAAGGCATGAAAGCAATATACACACCTGTTTTTCTCTAAAAAACTAAAGCAGTAACGTAGAAATTTTTCCCACCAAAATCCAATGGCACTCCTAGAAATTATTACTTATCCCCACCCTGTACTCCGTGAAAAAGCAAAAGAAATCACTCTCTTTGGCGATGAACTAAAAAAACTTGTCCAGGATATGAGCGAAACCATGTACGATGCGCCAGGCGTCGGATTGGCTGCCAATCAGGTTGCCATAGCACAGCAGGTTGCGCTTGTTGATCGCTCGGAAACCCCTGACGAAAAAAAATTCATGGTCCTTGTCAACCCTGTTATCTCGGAAGGGCAGGGAAGTCTTGTTGATGAAGAAGGTTGCCTGAGTGTGCTTGAATGCCAGGCTAAAGTAAAGCGGTTCCAGAAAATTCATGTCACAGCCAAGGACATTGACGGCAAACCTTTAGAATTTGATGCTGAAGACCGATTTGCCCGTATCATCCAGCATGAAGTGGATCATTTACGCGGAACCCTCTTTATAGACAGACTCTCTTCGCTAAAGCGCGCCCTGTACAAGAAAAAACTGAGAAAGATTCTGCACCAGCAGGGATAAAACAAGAGTCTTTACTGGCTATAGCTGCTGTAAACAAGACTCTCTCCATCTTTACCATCACCCGATACCTTATGGCCTCCCCTTTACGCATACTTTTTATGGGTACCCCTGATTTTGCGGTACCTTCTTTGCAAACTTTGCTCGACGGTCCGGAACAGGTCGTTGCTGTTGTCTGTCAACCGGACAAAAAAAAAGGGCGAGGCAGAAAGTTACTGCCACCTCCTGTTAAAGCTACAGCAATGGAGGCTGGCCTGCCGTTACTGCAGCCGGAAAACATTAAGACTGATGCATTTTTCAAACAGGTTGAAGAAATCGCGCCAGACCTGATTGTTGTTGTGGCCTATGGCAAAATCCTTCCTGCATCACTGCTGCGCCTGCCGCCCATGGGAGCTATCAACGTCCATGGTTCGCTGCTGCCAAAGTACCGAGGAGCTGCGCCCATTCAGTGGGCCGTGCTTAACGGTGAAAAAGAAAGCGGGGTCACCATCATGCAACTGGATGAAGGAATGGATACTGGTGATATCCTTTACCCAGTGACCATTCCTATTGAAAAAGATGACACTGCAGGGACCCTGTTTGACAAACTTGCTTACCTTGGCGGCCAGTCGCTTGCCAAGGCTGTCGAGCTGATGAAGCAGGGAAAACTGGAACCGGTCCCCCAGGATAACACTAAAGCTTCCCACGCCCCCATGCTTACCAAAGCGCAGGGGCATATTGATTGGCAACAGACAGCGGAAAGTATCCACTGCACCATCCGGGGACTCGACCCGTGGCCGTCTGCCTACAGCTTCTTAAACGGCAAACGATTCCGTTTTTTCGCACCGGAACTTGTAGCCAAACGTGCCACCGAAGCTCCAGGCACCATCTGTCAGGCAGATGCCCAGGGCCTGCTCATTGCAACAGGCAGCGACTATCTCCGTATCCGTGAAATCCAACCGGAAGGAAAAAAACGGATGAGTGTACAGGCCTGTCTTTGTGGGACAGCTCTAGCTCCTGGCGACATCTTCACATGATGAAACGTATTTATCTCGATTGTTTTTCCGGTGTCAGCGGCAACATGTTGCTTGGTGCGCTGCTAGATGCGGGTGTTCCGCAAAAACTGCTCCACGACACCCTGCAACAGCTCAACATCAAGGGGTTCGAAGTTAATATCGAGCACGTCCAGATCCATGGGTTTGCCGCATGCCGAGTGACAGTCACCACTGATGAACACCATCCTCACCGACACCTTGCTGACATCAAATCGATCCTGGACGACTCTGCCCTGGAACCCGCGATAACAGCAAAGGCAAAAGCAGTATTTCATCGTCTTGCAAAAGCTGAAGCGGCAGTACACGGTACCACTGTTGAAGCCATCCATTTCCACGAAGTCGGAGCAGTGGACGCCTTAGTGGATATCGTTGGCACTGTGGCGGGTTTTCATTTCCTTGGCCCGGTAGAGATCACCTGCTCTCCATTACCCATGCCCGGAGGCTGGGTACAGTGTGCCCATGGGGAAATACCGTTGCCTGCACCTGCGGTGTGCAAACTCCTGCAAGACGTACCTGTATACGGAGAATCTTTACAACAGGAGTTGGTCACCCCCACCGGGGCAGCGCTGGTGGCTGAACTGGCATCAGGATTTGGCCAGATGCCAGCCATGATCCTCCAGAAAACAGCCTATGGTGCAGGGACCATGCAGCGAGCAGATTCCCGACCCAACCTGTTACGAATCCAGGTTGGTGAGGCCTTGGAAGTTATGGAATCACAGCAGGTCGACATCCTTGATACCCATATTGACGACTGGAACCCTGAACTGTGGCCCCATACCAGTCAACTGCTGCTGGATGCAGGTGCTCTTGACGTCTGCCTGATCCCAATACAAATGAAAAAAGGCCGTCCAGGATTTCTTGTGCGGGTGGTCAGTACGCCAGCCAACACTCTTCAGCTAAAAAACTGTCTCTTTACAGAAACCAGCACCATCGGTATTCGCTGCCGCCGAGAAAGCCGGTCAACCCTGGTTCGGGAAGCAGTAACCGTGGATACTCCCTGGGGCCCATTACAGGCCAAAAAAATTCACCGGCCAGGTGGAATAGAAATCTCTCCTGAATATGAGGCGTGCCTGATCGTTGCCAAGCAACATGGCATCCCCTTGCAGACTGTCTATGCTGCTGTACGGGATTGCCAGCTCAACTCCTCTTCGAAGGACAAGTAAATGGATAGATTGTTCATGTTTATCGCCACCGGGGCCTACAGCGGTTACTTGCCCAAAGCACCGGGAACCTGGGGGTCTGCGGTTGGTGTTTTTCTTTGGATGTTGCTCTATCGACTGCCATTGCCCACCTATTTGCTGGGGATAGCTATTCTATTCGTTATTGGTGTTATCTCTGCAGGGGCAGCAGAAAAAATTGTCGATCATGGCGATCCCGGCCTGGTCGTAATTGATGAAATTGTAGGTCAACTGATTGCCCTGGCTACTATTCCATTTCAACCGGTACCGATTCTCCTCGCGTTTATTCTTTTCCGTATTTTTGATATCCTCAAGCCCTTCCCGGTAGGCTGGTTTGACACTCATATTCATGGTGGGCTAGGAATCATGCTTGACGATGTCTTTGCCGGTCTTTATGCCCTTATCATCCTCAAAATCGGTCTGCATTTTTTCGGGACTTAATTAAAGGCTATCTTGAATAATTGCCATTTAGCCCGATCTCAGCGTTATGCTCAAAATTTTATCCTCGGAGGTAAGCGAAGACTCCGATATGAAGTATATGCCTGTGGTAAAATTTATCGCATGCCTCGGAGTCGAGGCTTACCTGACCTCGAACGAAATTGCTAATAATTCAAGATACCCTAAAATGGGAGAAAATCAGCCATGACAAAAATCATCGATTTTCATACCCACGCATTCCCTGATACCATCGCTGCGAGTGCAATCGCCTCTCTAGAAAAAAGTGGCAATATCAAAGCCTTTCTTAACGGTACCATTGCCAACCTACTGCAAGCCATGGATCAGGCAGAGATCGAGACCTCGGTTATCTGCTCCATAGCCACCCGTCCCCAGCAGTTCCAACCTATTTTGGATTGGTCCCTGGCCATACGATCCCCACGGATTATCCCCTTTCCTTCGATCCATCCTGCTGATCCGGAGATCGAATCGCGATTACAACAGATCCATGAGCTGGGTTTTAAAGGAATCAAGATGCACCCCTACTATCAGGACTTCTTTCTTGATGACCTGGCATTGGGACCTCTTTACCAACAGGCAGCGGAACTAGGACTTCTTGTGGTCGTTCACACTGGCTACGATATCGCCTACCCCAGAATAAGACGGGCTGACCCACAACGCATCCTTAATGTCGTCCGCCAATTCCCCACCTTAAAGCTTATCACCACCCATTTAGGTGGCTGGGATGAGTGGCACGACGTCAAAGCAAAGCTGGTCGGCAAGCCTATCTATATGGAAATGTCCTTTGCGCTTGATTTTCTGGATAAGGATTACATCAAAGAGATCCTCCTTTCCCACCCTCAGGAGTATATCCTCTTTGGCACAGACTCACCGTGGGCTGATCAGCTAACCAGTTTGAACATGCTCAAAAATCTCAAACTACCGCCTGATTTTTTATCAGCCATTACCAGAGAGAATGGGGCCAGGCTCCTTGGGCTTGAGTGAAAAATCTCATTTTTCAAAATAGCCATTAGCCTGTAAAATAGAAAAAGGAAGTTCCTGCCAGAAAAAGCAGCAGGTAAGGGACAAGCGGAGAAATACTGCGAGAGATTTCGGTGACAGCCACCAAATGGCTGCCACCAAAAAAAGATTAGCTTAAGGCGTTACTGATACGATCCATAGCGGTGATAACATTTTCACGGGAATTGAAGGCTGAGATACGGATATATCCCTGACCACATTTCCCAAAACCTGCCCCTGGTGTACAAACAACTCCAGCTTTTTCAAGCAGCAAGTCAAAAAAGTCCCAGGAATCACGATCACCCCATATCCAGATATACGGTGAATTATCACCACCAACATACTCAAATCCCAACTGACCGATGGCCTTGCCGATAATTTTAGCATTGTCCAGGTACCCGTCTATCAGCGCTTTGGTCTGCGCTTTTCCCTCAGCAGAGAAGGCAGCTTCGGCTGCACGCTGTACAGGATAGCTTACCCCGTTAAACTTGGTGCAATGACGCCGATTCCAGAGAGCATGCAATGCGTGCTGGCCTCCATTCTGGTCATACGCCATGCACTCTTTAGGGACCACGGTATAAGCGCAGCGAGTGCCGGTGAACCCTGCAGTTTTTGAGAGGCTGCGAAATTCGATAGCCACCTCACGCGCACCTTCTATTTCATAAATAGAATGGGGAAGACTTTCATCACGGATAAAGGCCTCATAGGCAGCGTCAAACAGAATAAGCGCTTTGTTGTCCCTTGCATAATCAACCCATACCTTAAGCTGCTCCTTGGAAATAGTTGAGCCAGTCGGGTTGTTTGGAAAACAGAGGTAAATCATGTCCACCTGTTCCTGGGGCAGATCCGGGACATAATTATTTTCCCTGGTGGAATCCAAGTAGACAATCCCATCATAGCGGTCATCTTTATATCCACCGGTACGCCCTGCCATTACGTTGGTATCAAGGTAAACAGGGTACACTGGATCGGGGATAGCCACCCGCGTATCAAGAGAAAAAATCTCCTGAATATTTCCGGAGTCGCATTTGGCACCATCAGAAACAAAAATTTCATCACTATTGACTTCAGCACCACGGGCCTGAAAATCATTGGCAACGATTGTTTCACGCAAAAAATCATACCCTTGCTCCGGGCCATACCCACGGAATCCCGCTTCGGTTGCCATTTCATCAACGGCATCATGAAAGGCCTTCACGCAGGTACCAGGCAATGGATTGGTAACATCACCAATACCGAGTTTTATCACGTCCTTGTCAGGATTGTTTTCCTGAAAGGCAGCCACTCGCTTGGCAATGTTGGAAAAAAGATACGATGCCTGCAGTTTTAAGTAATGTTCGTTGATTTTTATCATGAAAAAAACCCTGTTTTGTTTCGTTGTTATCTATTGCTGAGGTCGCAAGAACTGTTCCCTGCTGTACACTGAATATTCCGGCATCCTACTTTAATTTTGTGTAGTTACATGCCGGGAACATTCTTTTTTTTGTCTCTCTTTGTTCGCTTTATCTTTTCTAATACAACAGCCGCTAAAGCTGCCCAATCAATGTAGCCACTCTCTCAAAGATCAACTTTCACCCGGTTGCTGAAATCGTATCCATCGGTGGAGAGATCATAGTCCATCCGCCCTCCCTCAAGCCTAAAACTAGGGCCTTGCAATTCCACCTCGCCCGGGCTGACGGCCATTTTAGTAGCATCATAATAGTGAAGGAGATCAGTATACAGCACCTCTTTGGTCTCAGGTTTGCTGATCACCACATCGTCAATGAGGATAAGGTGCCGGTCATCGATCAAGTATTGACCTTGGCGGCTGACGATATGGGTAGGCGCTTTGCCCTTCCCAATATAGCGGGCATTAACTACTTCCATCTCTATGATACGGTCACTTTTACCGGTCTTTGCGCGTTCTGCATTGATCAACCACTCTTGCTTGCCGTTACTGGTCAAAGTGATAGTAACCGTATCCATCTGAAACTGCTGAGAGCTCACAACCTGATCACCAGCTTGTGGCTGACCGAAATCACCACGTGGTTTCAGGAAATTTGCAACTGCAGGCTGCCAAAATGGACTAGTGACAAACAAAACGAGTGGCACTATCCAGAGCAAATCACGCGGTTTTTTAATCATCTGTCAAACTTGGCAAACATCTGTTGATAGGTTCCCTGCGACTCCATTATAAGGTCACAGACCTCACGCACAGCTCCCTGACCACCATTACGGGTAGCAATATAGTGGACCCGCTGCTGGATTTCAACCGTAGCATTGGCCGGGGCGGTAGCCAAACCCGCCCGATTCAAAAGCGGCAGGTCCACCCAGTCATCGCCCATATAGGCGGTATGCATCGGGCGCAGGCCGGTCTTTTTCAACACTTCTTCATATACCGAGAGCTTATCAAATTTTCCCTGGTAGACGTGGGCCAACTTGAGTTCTTCCGCTCTCCGGGCAACGATCGATGAATTACGAGCAGTAATAATGCCGACTTCGACCCCGCTCTCCTGCAGCAGTCTGATACCGAGTCCATCCTGAGTATGAAAACATTTTGCCTCTTCCCCGCTTCCCGTATACAGAAGGGAGCCATTGGTTAAGACACCGTCAACATCAAGCAGCAGCAATTTAACCTTTTGCGCCTGCCCCAGTGCAGCCTGCCACTCTTTGCTTCTCTCAATCGTGGTATTCCGTTTCATCGCTCTTGTTCGCAGTGCTTCTGTAAGCTGACAATCCGAAGGATACTCACCTGGATTTGCTGGCGAACAACCATCAGATATCATGAGATACTCCAGCGACCGCTTCACGAATTTTCAGCAGTTCAGTTAATAATGACTCGACCTGATCAAGCGGTAGCGAGTTCGGTCCGTCGCATAAGGCCTTATCAGGATCTGGGTGAACCTCCATGAACAAACCATCTATGCCGGCGGCCATTGCAGCCCTGGTGAGCGGAGCTATAAAATTTCGCTGTCCACTGGATGATTTTCCAGCTCCTCCCGGCAACTGTACCGAATGGGTGGCATCAAAAACAACAGGAGTGCCAAGGGAACGCATGACCGGCAACGAACGCATATCAACCACCAGGTTGTTATAGCCAAAGCTGGCCCCTCGCTCGGTGAGCAGAATTTTATCGCAACCGCTGCCCCGTAGCTTATTGACCACATGCTCCATGTCCCATGGACTTACAAACTGTCCTTTTTTGACATTGACCACCTTACCGGTTTTGGCAGCTGCCGCCAGCAAGTCTGTCTGCCGACATAAAAAGGCAGGTATCTGCAGGATATCAAGACAATCTGCAGCAAGCTCTGCATGGGCGGGCTCATGGATATCGGAAACCACAGGGATTCCAATCTCTTCCCTGAGTCGTCCAAGCTGGCGCAGTCCTTTTTCCGCCCCTGGGCCACGAAAGGCATCCAGAGACGTTCTATTGGCTTTATCAAATGAAGCCTTAAAGACATAAGGTATGCCAAGTCGGGTTGTAATAGCCTTCATTTCCTGAGCAATTTCCAAGGCCAGCTCAGGCGATTCCAACACACATGGTCCAGCCAGAAGCAGCAACGGTTGACCTGGACCAATGCTGATGGTGTTTCCTGCAAAAGTATTAAAAACGACGTTTTTCATAAGTGAGTGTCTTTATCCAACAAATTAAGTAACTATTCAACGAACCTCATCTTACCCTTGATCTGTACCTGTTCAGCAGTACTCCAGAGGCGTACAAGCAGGCTGGATAACTAGCGTAATGCTCTGTTTTCCTGCCTGATTGTGCGAAGGTGGATGCGACTGAAGAGTTACCAAATTAACTACTTTTTATTATCCAAAGCCGCCTTGACAAAGGCCTTAAACAATGGATGAGGTCGCATGGGCTTGGACTGAAATTCAGGGTGAAACTGACAACCGAGGAACCAAGGATGATCAGCAATCTCAATGATCTCTACCAGGGTCTTGTCCGGTGAAGTACCGCTGACGAGCATCCCGGCCTCTTCCAGTGGTTCGCGAAAAGCGTTGTTAAACTCATACCGATGACGATGCCGTTCACTGACCTCTTCCTGCTGGTAGGCATCCGCAGCATGAGTATTTTCTTCCAGAACACAGGGGTACGCACCAAGACGAAGAGTACCGCCCATATTTGAATGCTCATCTCTGGTTTCTGTTTTACCTGTTCTGAAGTCGTACCATTCTTTCATTAAATAAATAACCGGATTGGTAGTAGCGCTGTTGAACTCAACCGAATGGGCATCAGCAATACCTGCAATATTGCGGGCAAATTCAACCACAGCCAACTGCATCCCGAGGCAGATGCCCAAAAAGGGCACCTTATTTTCCCTGGCATAGGTGATGGCCCGGATCTTACCTTCCATGCCCCGACTACCGAACCCGCCAGGCACCAGGATGCCGTCACATCGCTTTAAACTTGAATTATCAGGACTCTTTTCAAGATCTTCAGCACTTATATACTCCAGCTCAACTTTAGTCTCGTTACCGATCCCTCCGTGCACCAGAGCTTCATGAAGACTCTTGTAGGATTCGGTAAGTTCGACATACTTACCCGTAATGCCGATGGTAACAGTATGCTTAGGGTTTTTTATTTTACGAACCAGTTTTTCCCAGGGTTTAATATTGGGTGCACCGGTCCAGATACCGAGCTTCTCCAAAATCCTGTCATCAACCCCTTCGGCATGGAGCTTTAAAGGCACCTCATAGATATTATCAACATCCACCACTGAAATAACGTTCTTTGCTTCTACATTACAAAACAAAGCGATCTTTCTTTTCAGCTCGTCGGTGAGTGGTGCCTCGGTACGGCACATGAGAATATCGGGCTGAATACCGGATGCGAGCAATTCTTTTACCGAGTGCTGGGTGGGCTTGGTCTTTACCTCACCCGCTGTCTTTATATAGGGCACCAGGGTCAAGTGAATAAACAGGGAATAGTCCCTGCCAAGATCTGAACGAAGCTGGCGAATTGCCTCTATAAAGGGCAAGCCTTCAATATCGCCTACAGTACCGCCGATCTCAATAATAGCGACATCCACCTGGCCGTCGAGCTGCAGCACGGCTTCTTTGATTTCATCAGTGATATGGGGAATGACCTGCACGGTACCGCCAAGGTACTCGCCACGACGCTCCTTCATGATGACGGAATAATAAATTCGCCCTGAAGTATAATTATTCTTCTGCGCCATCACCGCGTTGGTGTAGCGTTCATAATGCCCCATATCCAGGTCGGTTTCGGCACCATCCTCGGTAACGTAGACCTCGCCATGCTGAAAAGGGTTCATGGTTCCAGGATCCACATTTATGTAGGGGTCCAATTTTTGAAAGGTAACTGTCATCCCTCTGGATTCGAGCAACGATCCAATGGCGGCTGCGGACAGGCCTTTTCCTAAAGAGGAGAGGACACCGCCAGTAATAAAAATAAATTTCGTCTTTTTGCTTAACGGTTGCTTCATGCGTTCACCTGATCAATTCTATAAGGGGGAAAATAAGTCAGCCGGCGGCTGTCATGTTTTGGCTGGAAGAAAACTATACACGATCTGTTGCCGGTTGACAACACATGGAGGGCGGGGTAAAGGCATAATTCTCTAAGCATAGAAAGGTGTGCCCCAGCGCATCTGTTTTTGGTACAGGACCAGCCAGACAATACTCCTCGGACCCCTTCAAATTTCACCCACGAAAACATACTGTTATGCAGAACTACACCTCCAATATTGCCCGTGAAATGACCATCAAACAGGACCAGGTGAGTGCTGTCTGCGAACTGCTTGACAGCGGAGCAACCCTTCCCTTTATTGCCCGTTATCGTAAAGAGTCGACAGGTGGTCTCGATGAGGTTCAGATTGCTACCATCCGTGATCGTCTTGAACAGGTCAAAGAACTGAACAAACGACGCGAAACCATCCTCAATTCGCTGAAAGAGAGGGAGTTACTTAACCCTGCACTCTCCGCATCTGTTCAGGCTGCTCAAACCCTGAGCGAACTGGAAGACGTGTATCTTCCACATCGCCTCAAACGTAAAACCAAGGCTGCCATTGCCCGACAAAAAGGGCTGGAACCAATGGCCAAGGCCCTGTTCAACAAACAAGCTGATATTCCTCGTCCAGAAACCTTTTTCAGCCAAGAGCATGAACTGCTCACGGCAGACGATGTCATGGCTGGCAGCCGGGATATTATTGCAGAATGGATAAGCGAGGACGGCGGAACTCGAAACAAACTCAGACATTTGTTTGCCACCAAAGCGGTTATTACCTCCCGCGTCATAGAAAAAAACAGAGAGAGCGGCAAAAAATTTCAAGACTATTTCGAACGTCAGGAACCTGCAGGTAAGGCACCGGGGCACCGCTTGCTGGCAATGTTCAGAGGAGAACAGGAAAAAATTCTCCGCCTCGCCATCCGTCCGCCGGAACAGATGGCTACGGAAATACTGCACACCAAGTACGCAAGGCGAAACAATTTTGCAGACCAACAGCTCAAACTTGCCGCTGCAGACAGTTATAAGAGGCTGCTGGCACCGTCGTTGGAAAATGAACTCCGTACCCTACTGAAGGACCAGGCAGACAAGGAAGCCATTGCTGTTTTTTCCGACAATCTCAAAGAACTGTTGCTGGCCCCGCCCCTGGGGCAGAAGTCAATCATGGCATTGGACCCCGGCTTCCGGACAGGGGCCAAACTAGTCTGCCTGGATCGCCATGGTGCCCTGCTTCACTATACAACGGTTTTCCCTACCTTATCGCACAAACAGCAACAGGAAGCCGCTACAACAGTACAGAAGCTCTGCAAGCAATATTCCATTGAGGCCATTGCCATTGGTAACGGCACCGCTGGCAGAGAAACCGAAGCATTTGTCCGTGAACTCGAGCTTCCGCCTGAAATCATAGTGACCATGGTTGATGAAAGTGGGGCTTCGATTTACTCCGCATCGGAGATTGCGCGTGAGGAATTCCCTGATCATGACATCACGGTTCGTGGAGCGATTTCCATCGGCAGGCGACTACAGGATCCGTTGGCCGAACTGGTTAAACTGGACCCCCAATCCATTGGGGTGGGGCAGTACCAGCACGATGTACAACAAAAGGCTCTGCAGCAAGGACTCGACGATGTGGTGATGCGTTGCGTCAACATGGTTGGAGTCGATGTAAATACAGCCAGCCAATCTCTGTTGACCTATGTATCCGGCTTAGGACCAGGGCTTGCGAAAAACATTATTGGTTTAAGAAATAAACAGGGGGCCTTTGCCTCCAGAAAGGCGCTTATGCAGGTACCCCGCCTGGGGGCCAAGGCCTTTGAACAGTGCGCGGGATTCTTGCGTATCAGCGATGCTGCTAACCCGCTGGACAACTCTGCAGTCCACCCGGAAAGATATAGCCTGGTGGAACAAATGGCCAAAGATTCCCACTGCAGCGTACGGGATCTGATTGCAACCCAAGAACTGCGTCAACAGATAGACGTCAACAGATATATCACCACTGAAGTAGGCAAACCAACCCTGCAGGATATCCTCACCGAGCTGGACAAGCCTGGCAGAGATCCTCGGACTTCCTTTACCGCCTTCACCTTTACCGAAGGCATCAACACCATGGACGACCTGGAGCCAGGGATGAAGCTACCGGGAATAGTGACCAATGTCACCAAATTCGGCGCATTTGTCGATATCGGCGTCCATCAGGACGGCCTGGTCCACATTAGCCAGCTCGCTGACAAATTCGTCAAAGATCCCAATGAAGTAGTCAAAGTCCGCCAGCATGTCCAAGTCCGTATCCTTGAGGTTGACATTGCCAGAAAACGGATCAGCCTGTCCATGCGAAAAGACGGGTAACCGTGTTATTATTTTCGGGGGTGTTAACCCATTCCCTCTTTTGCTAGTTTGCAGAGAGAAGAGCAGCCAGTTGTTGATGACGATAGTCGAAAATCCTTTCCAGGGTTTTCCCTATATGCACCCACTGGAGTACAGTTCCCAGCGGTCCGAACGGAGGTTGATAATGGACCCGGTCCAAAAGAAGCACCTGATCTTCCTGTTGCCGGATCTCATGGTAATGATACCAAAAACAATACGGCCCAAGTCGCTGTTCATCGACAAATGAAAAGTGCTCACGAATGTGCTTAATCTCCGTAACCCAGCGGTGCGTTCCCATAAAAGGAATACCAACTCTGTATTCTACGATGAGCCCGTTGTACATGATGTCCGGAATATCTGAAACAATTTGAAAACGCAGATCCGGAGGCGTAATCCGGTTCAAATTGGCGGGGTTTTGTAAAAAATGCCAGGCATTATCAAGGGATGTGCTCACTTTTTGCTGCCGCTCCAGTATATACATGCACAGCTCCGCTAAAAACTAAAATTCTTTCTTTCTACGACTGTAAAGCTCAGCCCCATAGAGAGAGTGTCGGATGCGTTGCCACCGCCTGGATGATATCGGTCCGAGTGACGATGCCCACGATCCGGTCAAAATCATCTACAATGGGCAAACTGTTGAAGTGATAGTCATTGAGAACCTGGGCAACACGGCGAATGTCGGAAACAGGATCAGCTGTTATTACCTGGGGAGACATTATATCTGGCAACTGTTTTTCCGCAGGCCTGACAACAGTCTTACCGTCGACAATCATCACCTTTAACAAATCCTCCTTTGCCAGCATGCCAACCAGCAGCCCCTTATCACTGAGCACCGGCACCTGGCTGATCTCATTTTTCCATAATAATTCCCAACATGCCTCAGGTAAGAAATTTTCACGCACCATGATAACCGGAGATCGCATTATCTGGTTGGCGTGATAAATAGTGCTTTTCTGAGGGTGGGGCAGATTTTCCCTGTAAGCACGGATTGCGGATCGTGAGATGGGGGATGCAACCTGTTTCTGCCGCTGCTCTTCTGGTTTCCGTCGATGTAAAGAAACAGTGGAACTAACGCTATTAACCCGATATAGTTGCTCAAGTGAATCTCTAAAGCTTCGACCTGTGACATCGTAAATAGCAAACATGCACACTTTCCTCTGGTTGAAAACAGATAAACAGAAAACACCTGTCTTTTAACAACATAATCAGTAGGAACTACTTATCAATACCATTATATCCCACAGCATATGAATACACCAATCTATAGAAATCTAGGAATGGAGCTTGTCCGGGTTACCGAAGCAGCAGCTCTTTCTGCAGCCGCTTTTATGGGAACAGGCGACAAGCAAGGCGGTGACAAGGCCGCGGTCGATGCCATGCGAGCTGTCCTAAAAAGTGTGGATATGCACGGGGTGGTGATCATTGGTGAAGGCGAGAAAGACGAAGCACCGATGTTATTTAATGGGGAACAGGTAGGCAACGGTAAAGAGCCTCGTCTTGACATAGCCGTTGATCCGGTGGAAGGCACCAGGCTCCTGGCTTATGGCAGGCCGAACTCCATCGCGGTCATCGCGGCCTCTCCGGAAGGCAGCATGTGGGATCCTGGCCCTTCCCTGTATATGGACAAAATCGTGGTTGCAAAAGCGGCCAAAGAGGTGATAGACATTACCCTGCCAGCCGCTGAAAACCTGCACAACATCGCCAAGGCCCTTGAGCGCCATGTGACTGACCTCACCGTTTTTGTGCTCGACAAACCACGCCATGCACAACTCATAGATGATATCCGGAGCACCGGAGCCCGTATTACCCTGCATACAGACGGAGATGTAATGGGAGCCCTCATGGCTGCTGTACCAGAAACAGGGGTTGATGTCCTCATGGGAGTTGGCGGCACTCCAGAGGGAGTCATATCTGCTGCTGCAGTAAAAGCACTGGGTGGCGGCATGCAGGCAATGCCTGCCCCGCAACTGGAGGCAGAAAAACAGGCCCTTGCGGCCGACAACACATTTCTACCAAGCCAGGTCCTTCAGTTGAATGACCTCATCCATTCCGATGACGCCTTCTTTGTTGCTACCGGCATCACTTCAGGCTCCTTTCTAGAGGGAGTCCATTTTGACAGGGCAGGAGGTGTCACCACTCACAGCATAGTCATCCGGGCCATAACCGGTTCGATCCGACATATCAAAGGCACCCATCAGCTCAATCCGGAACACGTCTTTGGGGTGCGACCGGAGTAACCCGACAATATTACTTAGGAGCTGTCCGTAAAAATAAGTTGGACAATATCGCGCTCATATTTAGGTTAGATTTGGATGATCTAATTGAACAAATCCGCAGGCGTAGTTGTGCTACGTTGAGGACTTTGTGATTGAAGATCAGCCAAAGATGGGATGCGAGATGTTCAAGTTATTTACGGACAACTCCTTAGCAGCAGCGTGGAAAAACGCACTCGCCTGAGCGGGTAACCCCTCTCAGGCGGATGCACTGTTCATGGAAGATGTGGCTCAGGCAGCCAGTTTCTTTACCACTGCCCGCATAAAATCGGGTAGATCATCAGGGGTACGACTGGTGATTATCTTTCCATCAACCACCACAGCCTCGTCCACCCAATCGGCTCCGGCATGGATCAAATCATCCTTAATGGCGAAAAAAGAAGTTACCCGCCTTCCGTTGAGTACCTTTGCTGAAGCCAGCATCCAACCAGCATGGCAGATCGCAGCCACCACTTTTTCTTGCTCTACTCCCTCGGCAACCAGTTGTACCATGGCAGGATAGCGACGCATCATATCCGGGGCAAAACCACCGGGAATGATAATACCATCAAAATCGGAAGCCTTAACATCATCAGCTGAGACATCCTGCTGCACATCAGTCCCAGGCTTCCCATTATACGTTTCAGCCCGTCCCGAACCGACCACCACAACTTCTGCCCCTGCCTCCAGGAGGCGATAATAAGGGTACCAGAATTCATAGACGTTAAACAGTTCTTCCACCAGAATCGCTACCTTCTTACCTTCGCATTCCATAGGCTCCTCCTTGGGTTAAGATATCCTGCAAAGCACTTTCACCGTACTCTCCACAGCAACTAAAAATTCTTCGCTGCCTCCCTGAGTCCCATCTGCACCGGATCACTGAACCAACAATCAAGAAAAGCTGCATTTTGAGCTTCTGCCTCCTCAAGATAGCGTTGCCTGATCGGCTCTGTGTAATTTGCCTTGATTGCAGCAAATGCTTCAGGTTGCAGTTTTGCCATGGCAGCGACCTTTTCCACGGCAGCCTGTTGCAGTTCTTCCACCGGGTGCAGTTCATCAACTAAGCCGATTGTTTCGGCCTCAGGCAGGGATATGAACGTACCGCTATACATCATATGGATCGCCCTTCGTTCTCCCACAACCTGCTTGAGCAGCATGTCGGGCAAAAAAGGCACAGGAATGCCCAGGGTAATTTCGTTCAATCCTATCTTCCGGCTCTCACTGGCTGCAAACCGGTAGTCACTGGTGAGTGCCAAAATATTTCCTCCAGCCACAGCATGGCCAGAAACTGCACAAACTGCAGGCAGAGGTAACCTGTACAAATCGAGAACGAGCCGATTAAACTCTTCCCAAAACGTGGCCATTGCTTTTCGATCAAGCTCTATTAAAGCTGGCAGGTCAAGACCGATAGAAAAAAACTTCTCACCACCGCATAAGACCATCCCCCCGGAATCACGTTGTATGGTTTTAAGAGCACCGGAGAGTTCTTGGACCATTTGTGGGGATATTGCGTTGGTGACCCCATTGTTTAAGGTCAACACAGTAATATTGTCTTGCTTTGCAACGGTTATCGTCTTTGCCATGGCCACCTCTCGAATTTAGATTTATTATATAATGTGATGCAGTTGCAGTACGGAATACCCCTTCCCGATGCCGCTGTAAAAAAAATAACAGGAAAATATCATCAGAAAAGCTGCGCAAACAAAAATAAGCCTCCGATAAAAGGTATCACTGAAATATCGTTTCCCTTTTGCAACTCCGAAGGAAACAAGGCTGTACCAGGCAAGGTCAGCCAAAATATGGCCTGAAAAAAAAGCGCCAACTCCAAGTAGACCATACTTGGTGGCATACATGATATAGCCGACACCAATGGTGGCCCACCAGATGAACCAATACGGGTTGGAAAGGCTGAGCAGGATACCGGCCAAAACAAGGCTCCTGCTCTTCTTTTCATTATCGGTATTATGAAGCTGCAGAGTAGGTAGCTCTTTTATCATTGAGCAAGCCATCCACAATAAAAGAATGCCACCAAACAGAGAGACGACCATAAAGACATCATCTCTGGTGAAAAAAGGAGCTATGCCAGCCAGCAAAGCGGCAACGAGCGCAAGCTCGAGCAAGCCATGACCCAAAATCATCAAAGGACCTGCAATCACGCCTCTGCGTGTGCTTTCACTCACAGTAACAGTAAGCACCGGGCCGGGCATGAGAGCACCAGACAGAGCCAGGATAAAAGAAGTGGAGAAAATGGTAACCAGGGAAAAGAGCATTTTTTACTCTCACATTTTTTTAGTAATCACGCTAAAGTTTACCAACTCTATAAAAAAGAACACCTATATTCTGACTTAAAATTCACTGCCAGGTACCAATCAGCAACCATTTTTAGCCAGGTGTACCATGATTCCATCCCTCGAATATTTAGACAGATATCGCAACGAAGGAACCAGAACCTACAGCAAACATTCGGAGTACATTGAGGCGAGGGAGCATTATCGTCCAAATACATCTCAAAAAAAGTTCGTCGTCAGTCTTATGGGTCTCGGTAATTTTGAACCGTAATCTTTCTGGGCTTACCACAGCAAGAATATTTTTTGGTATTCCATTTTGTCAACAAATGAAATGCAACAGACGAGGATATAAACTATTGATGTCGCCATATTCTGCCGTAGCGAGAGGCTGGCCTTTCATTATGCTTTCGTGGTAGAGTGCTTTTTTAAAACTTTAGACCACCTTAAAAACCTAAGGATAATTATGACACTAGAACGAGCAAACTTAATTGTCACAGCGATCGGTCTGCTGGCAGTATTTGGCATCATTATTGCTTTTTCCTCTCGAGGCGACTCAAGAAAAGACGAAGCTATCCCTCTCCCAACAGGGCCTCTGCCAACAGGATCGGCTACACTTATCGCAGGTTCGCCTGTTTGTGAAAATGCGAGCTGGGTGTGGAGATATACATCAAGCATGGTTGAGAATAACGTTGGAAAAGCAGAAAAAGCGCTTGAGCATTGCACCATTTTCACAACAACCACCCCTATAAACATCGAATCATGGAGTGAGAAACAGCGTATAGCAAAAATAACGTACAACGGATCAGTTGGTTTCACCCACTCAGGGGCTGTTGAATAATGCGGTTACCCCCGATTTTGGCACTGGGCTTGGACTCTTTCCAACACCTTGCTAGAGTAACCGAATAGTCTTTGTCATCTGGTTGATAATGCTTATTTCTGCATCATCAGTATATCCTCAAGCGCCAACGGAGCGCACAATATTCCCATGGCAACAGCGGGGACTTGTCCCGTAGTCCAGTACGTTCGGATAAAATTATGGATCACCCAATACATATCAAGTGTGCGCTGAAGCCCGGAAGTTGTTTTGGCGTAAGTATTTGT